>CACLJJ010000005.1 GCA_902607215.1 uncultured Pelagibacteraceae bacterium | reverse complement strand
TAATCAAAATTATAAAAAAGAATATAACCAAGTCGTCCACCTAATATTATTCCAATAATCAAATAGGCTATAAGATCGTCAAAAATATTTAAAATTGACCTATCTTTTATTAAATATTTTTTGCTATACAACCAGCCAATTATTATCCCAAATATATATGCTAATGAATACCACCTTATTTCTAACGAAAAAAAATAAAAAGCAACTGGGTCAAAATTATTAGTAAACATTTTTAAAAAATAATATTAAGATATAGTATTTTTTATAGGCTTTATATGTCAAAATCAAAATTTGTAATTGATAGACTTGCTAAATTATTTGAGCAAGGCCTTATTTCATATAAGGATTTGAACAGTGAGATTCTAAACATTCTAAGATCAAAAAAAGACGAAATTATATTTAAACTTGATTTACCAACAAAAGAGGAGCTTGAGATTTTAAAAAAAAGAATAGAGATTCTGGAAAAAAAATTTGAAAGATTAAATAAAAATAAAACAAAAAAAAAATCTAAAAAGGCAAAGAAATTTTAACTCTCAATCCATTTAATAGGGATTTTTCTAATTTTATATTTCCACCATGAGATTGAACAATATCTGATGCAATAGACATCCCTAGTCCTACACTTGATTTCGAGTCCCCACGACTTTTGTCAATTTTATAAAAAGGTTTAAATACACTCTCATATTCTTTTTCTTGTATACCTGGTCCATCATCATCGATTGTTATTATAAGATTATTTGAACTTTTTTTAAGATCCACAACTACGTTTTTTCCATACTTAATTGAATTATCTATAAAATTATTTAAACATCTGCGAATTAAATTTTTTCTACCACTAAAAATTATTTTTGAATTTGTATTAAAAACAATATTTTTATTTTCATATTTATTTATTGTATTTAAAATAAGTTCCGAAATATCAAATGTTTCACTTGTTTCACTAGATCGATTACTGGCAAATTGCAAATACTCATTAAGCATTTTTTCCATTTCAGATACATCTTGAGATAATTTATTAGATATTTCTTTATCTTTTATGAAAGTTAGTTGTAGCTTTATTCTAGTTAACGGCGTTCTTAAATCATGGCTAATACCAGATAGCATTTCAGATCTTTGATTTAAATGACGAATAATTCTTTTTCTCATTCTGTCGAACTCATACCCTGCTTGTCTTATTTCTAATGCACCAGAAGGTCTATATTCACCAATATCTTCACCTCTACCAAATTTTTCTGAAGCTTTTGCTAAATTAATTATTGGTCTTGTTTGATTTTTTAAAAATATTAAAGCAATCATTATTAACAAAAACGCTGGAAGAGTGATCCATAATGCAAAAATTCTTGCTGAAGAATTTGTTACTCTTTCTTTAGGAACGATAAATTGGAAATAACCGTTTAAATATTTTATTTTTAAATCAATAGAGTCCTGAAAAGATGTTGTATCGAACCAATAATTTGTAAATTGAGATTTTAGTTCTCTTCTTAATGTTCTATCCATTGGACTAAACCATCTTTCCTGATCATCTTTTGGCAAAATTTTAGAATTTATATATTCAACTTTAACAGCATGTGTTTCCGAAAAAAGTTTGGTTAGTGAATCTTTATTATATTTTTCATTATCATACGCATTTATAAAAAATTTAATCTCATTAACTAGAGCTCTAGTCATCCCTTTATTTGTTTTTATCCAAAGACTGTCAAAAAAAACTACTGAAATAGTTATTTGTAAAATTATTATAGGTGCAGCAACAATTAATAATGCTCTGTAAAATAATTGTTTTGGTAATAATTTTTTTATTAATTTATTCAATCCATAAAACATAACCAGTTCCTCTTATTGTTTGAAGATATTTAGGATTTTTGGGATCTAATTCTATTTTTTTTCTGAGTCTTGTAATTATTACATCTATAGATCTTTCTTTATCTATATTTATTAAGTTTCCAATATAATTTCTTGAAAAAGTTTCACCAGGTGAGTTTATCATTTTTTCTAAAATTGTCTTTTCAGTATTGTTTATCTTAAACTCTTTATCATCTTTATGTATTATCAATTTTTTTAAATCTATTTTAATATTATCAAATTCAATAACTCTTTTAATATTTTTTAATTTTGTTTTATTTAAAATATTTCTTATTCTTAGAGTTAATTCTTTAGGCTCAAAAGGTTTTGGTAAATAGTCATCTGCTCCAATTTCAAGTCCTTCAACTCTTTCACTAGCCTCACCTTTGGCTGTAAGTAAAATAATAGGAGTATTATATTTATTTTTATTTTTTGAAATAAATTCCAATCCACTTTGTCCAGGCATCATAATATCCAAAACAATCAAATCAAATTTTATAACTTTAACTTTTTCCTCTGCATCTTCAGCACTTTTAGCTGTTGTAACTAAAAAATTGTTTTCATTCAGATATTTTTTAACTAAATTTCTGATTCCATCATCATCATCAACTACCAGTATATGTGCTTCAAATTTATTCATTAATTATTTTCTTTAACACATTATTAAAATTGTTTACTTCTATAGAGCTAGAGTTAATCAAAGCTTTGTAGATTCTTTGTTTTTGTGAGGAAAAAATTTCATTAAATATTTGTTTTCCTTTTTTTGTCAAAGAAACGTGTTTTAATCTAGTATCTTTTTCATCTTTTTTGAATTGTATTACACCCAAACTAATTAAATCTTTTAAAACTCTGTTTAAACTTTGTTTAGTAACTTTTAGTTTTCTAAGAAGTTGAGAAATTGTTATGCCCTCGTGAAGCGAAACCAAGTGAATAACTTTATGATGTGCAATACCCAAAGAATACTTATTTAATATTTTTTTTGGATCATTAAAAGATTCCCTATAGCCAATGAACAGCTTTTCGATGAATTCTTTCAAATAATCGTCTTTTAAATATAAAAGATCTTTCATATGGGTAAGTTATATTGACATATTATATTTAGGAAGATATTTTTTTAAAAAAATTAAATTTCTTATGATACCTTACGATAAACGTTCAGGAAAGATTTGGTATAACAATAATCTTGTTGATTGGAGTGATGTCAAATTGCATGTTCTTAGTCATGGTTTGCATTATGCAAGCTGTGTTTTTGAGGGCGAGAGAGTATACGATGGGATGATTTTTAAATTAGAAGAACATACAGATAGATTTTTTCATTCCGCAAATAGAATGGGTTTTAAAATTTCTTACAGCAAAGAAGAAATAAATGAAGCTTGTAAAAAAATTGTTTCAATTCAAAAAGTTAAAAATGGCTACGTAAGACCAGTTGCTTGGCGTGGAAGCGAAATGATGGCAATTTCTGCTCAACAAACAAAAATTCACGTTGCAATCGCGACATGGGAATGGGGTTCATATTTTGATCCAAAATTAAAAACTGAAGGAATAAAATTAAATATATCTAAGTGGAAAAGACCTTCTCCCGAATCAATTCCATGGGATACCAAAGCCGCAGGACTTTATATGATTTGTACTTTGTCAAAGCATGATGCTGAAAGTCAAGGATATGCAGATTCTTTGATGTTGGACCATGAAGGAAAAGTTGCAGAAGCAACTGGAGCTAACATTTTTTTTAAAGATAAAGACGGATCTCTACATACTCCAATTCCAGATTCTTTTTTAGATGGCATAACAAGAAGAACTGTTATCGATATAGCTAAATCAAAAAATATTAAGATCGTTGAAAGAAAGATCAACCTTGATGAGTTAGGAAATTTTGTAGGATGTTTTCTTACAGGTACAGCTGCCGAAGTAACTCCAGTAGCTTCTATTGATAAATATAAATTTAAAGTCTGCAGTACAATAATTGAACTATCAGATAGCTATCAGGAATTGGTACGAAAAAAAATAGCAGCTTAATTTTTGCTATCTTCAGAGATAGCATGATCGATACCTTTTTTTAGGTATTTATATCCAGTGTAAAGTGTTAAAAATGCTGATAACCATAATAAAATTATACCAATAGTCTGAGCATTATAATCTTGAAAGTTAATAATTTTATTACCCGTTTCTCCTGTTAATAAAATAGAGATTGAAAACATTTGTAAAAATGTTTTTAATTTTGCAAGACTTGAAACAGGTAGTTTTATTTTTCCTTTTGCTAGAAACTCTCTTAATCCAGAAACAAGAATTTCTCTTGTTAAAATAATTATAGCAGCAATTACTTCATAATTTTTAATTGTTTCATTCATTACCAGTAATATTAATGCCGTAGCTACAATTATTTTATCGGCTATTGGATCTAATAATTCTCCTAATTGTGATTCTTCTTTGTACATTCTTGCCAATAAGCCATCTAAAAAATCTGTAAATGAAGCAATTAAAAATAAAGCTAAAGGAATTATATCACCATAGAATCCCGGTAAGTAAAAAGCAAAAACAAAAACTGGCACAATAATAATTCTGCCTATTGTTAGATAGTTTGGAATTTTAATTTTCATTCGTGAAAAAAATTATATATTTTTTTTGCTACTTTTTCCTCAACTCCTTCAACAGATTTAATTTCATCAAAACTAGCAGATTCAACAGCTCTTGCTGATCCAAAATGATTTAATAATGCTCTTTTTCTCACCGAACCTATTCCTTCAATTTGATCTAATAGAGATTTTTTTATTCCCTTTGCTCTTTTTGCTCTATGAGCGTTTATAGCAAATCTATGAGCTTCATCCCTTAGTCTTTGTAAAAAAAATAGAGTTGGGTCATTTTTATCAAATTTAAATTATTTATTGTTATAGAAAAATGTTTCATCACCACTATTTCTTTTCTTCCCTTTCGCAATAGCAATCATTGGAAGGTCATATAATCCAAATTCATTTAGAACTTCTTTAGCTGAAGAATATTGACCTTTACCACCATCAATTAAAATTAAATCGGGTAGAGTTAAGTAATTTCCTTTTTCGAGTATTGCTCTTTTAAATCTCCTTGTCAGAACTTCTTTTAACATAGCAAAATCATCTTGTTCTGCACCCTTTGTTTTAATGTCAAATTTTCTATATCTTTTTTTAATAAAACCTTCGTCACTATAAGTAACCATAGCTCCTACGCTATTAGTTCCTTGGATGTGGCTATTATCATATATCTCAACTAAGTTGATGTTATTTTTTAAATCAAATTTTTTTGATACGCCTTCAAATAAATTTTTATTATTATTTGTCTCATAAAGTTTTCTATTTAAAGATTCTTTTGCATTTTTTTCAGCAAGAGCAACTACTTTTGCTTTTGTTCCTTTTTTAGCTACATCAATTGAAATAGAACTATTTTCTTTTATGCTTAACGTTTTTTCGATCAAAATTTTATTCTCAATATCTAAATTTAAAATTATTAATTTAGGAACATTCTTGTTTTCATAAAACTGCATCAAAAAAGAAGACATTATTTCAGAAATATTTTGGTCTGGGTCATGTTTAGGGAAGTAAGCTTGATTACCCCAATTTTGTTTTCCTCTATAAAAAAATACTTGTATGCAAGTTTTGCCTGATTCTTTGTAAGCAGCAATCACATCGGCGTCAATCAAGTTAGCTTCATTAATTCTTTGAGAAGATTGAATGATATTTAAAGATTTAATTCTATCTCTAATTATAGAAGCCTTTTCAAAATTTAATTTCTCACTAGCATCTTCCATTTGTTTAGATAAATTTTTTTGAATATCTCTTGATTTTCCAGAAACAAATTTTATTGCATCTTCAACTGAGTTTTTATAATCATTTTTTTCTATATAACCAACACATGGGGCTGAGCATCTTTTTATCTGATACAAAATACAGGGTCTCTTTCTATTTTTAAAAGTAGTCTCATCACATACTCTTAGTAGGAAAATTTTCTGAAGCATTTTTATAGTCCAGTTAGCAGATCCAGCAGAAGCAAAAGGACCAAAGTAAAATCCATCTTTATCTTTTTTTCCCCTATGTTTTATAACTTGAGGCCATTGATCTTTGTGGCCAATAAAAATAAATGGAAAAGATTTATCATCTTTAAGTAAAATATTAAATTTTGGTTTAAATTTTTTTATTAAATTAGCTTCTAAAAGCAATGCCTCACTTTCGTTTGCTGTAGTTGTAACTTCAAGTTTAAAAGTTTGAGAAAGCATTCTTTCTGTTCTGATAATATGATTTTTTTCAGAAACATAGTTTTTAAGTCTATTTGGTAAGTTTTTTGCCTTACCAACATACAAGATATCTCCCTTATGGTTTATCATCCTATAAACACCAGGACTTTTAGGGATTAAAGAAAGTTCTTTTTTAATTACTTCTTTTCCAAGTTTAGAGCTTTTCATAGCTTCTTTTTTTAGTAATTTGAATGCCGACTGAAGTACATTCTTTTAAAATTTCTAATTTTTCTATCTGAAGTGTTATTTTGGCAATTCTTTTATCTTTAAATAATTCATCAAAGACATCTTCAGCAAGAGTCTCTAAAAAATTGTAGTGTTTATTTTTTACTAATTTTGTTATTAATTTTACTACTTTTCCATAATTAACAATTGATTTTATATCTTTATCATTAGTTGGTTTTTTATCTTCATAATCAATTTCTAGACTAAATTTAACTTTTTGAGGTTTGTTTTTTTCGAAATCATAATATCCAAGCCTAAGATCTAAAGTTAATTCTTTTATAAGAATTTTTTTTTCGTAATTAAATAAACTTTTATTTTTATCTATTTTTACAACTTTGAATTCATTTTTTTTCATATAGTTTATATACTTTGTTTATTCTTTTCCTATTACGTCTAGTGTTTGCCAGTTTAAATTTTGACCACTATCAATAGCTAAAACTTGTCCTGTAATTGAACTGTTTTTGATAAAAAAGTCAACTGCATTACAAATTTCATTTACATCTACCTGTTTTCTCAAAGGTGTTGCTAAATACTGTTTTTTAAAGTGTTTATCAGTTTGTCTTTTATTTTTTATTGTTGGACCAGGCGCTATACCGTTTACTCTGATATTAGGAGCCAAACTCATAGCAGTAGTTTTAGTTAACGTATAAAGACCAGTTTTACTTATTGTATAAGAAAAGAAAAAAGGGTTAAGTTTAAATACTCTTTGATCAATTATATTAATGATATTGTTATTTTTACCTCTAATATTTTTAGAAAACTCTTTAGATAACAAAGCGGGTGTTCTTAAATTAGTTCTTAAATGTTTGCCCCAACTATCTGTCGTAAAATTACCTAATTTATCATTTTCAAATAGTGATGCATTATTAATTAAACAGTCAAAATATTTTAATTTTGATTTTGCGAATTTAACTATTTTATTTACATCTGTTTCTTTACTTAAATCTCCTTTAACCAAGTAGACCTTAGTATGATTTTTTTCTAATTCTTTTTTTAGGCTTTCAGCTTTTGCTTTTGACTTATTGTAATGGATTAATATTTCTTTATTAGGCCCAGATAATTTTTTTGCAATAGCAGCACCAATTCTGGTTGCTCCACCTGTAATAATTATTTTATTTGCTTCCATTTCTTTTTACCTTTTTGAGCTCTTGTTCCTGGCAAACCCATTGTTGATCTACCTTTAGGATAAATTTTATTATTTGCACTATATTGTTTTACTTTAGGATTTAATACAATTTCTAATTCTGATGCTTCAAGCTTTCTTATTTCATCCCTGATTTTTGCTGCTTCTTCAAACTCAAGATTTGTTGCTGCCTGCTTCATTCTTTTGTTAAGTGCTTTTAAGTGTTTTTTAAGATTTCCCCCAACATTATCCTCAGTACCGACTTTAACATAGTCTTTTTCATAAACACTTTCTAAAACATCTCCAATTTCTTTTTTTATACTCGTAGCATCAATTTTATGTTTTTTATTATAAGCTTCTTGAATAGATCTTCTTCTATCAGTCTCTTTTATGGCATTTTTTATACTTTTAGTTTTTTTATCTGCGTAAAGAATAACTTTACCATCAAGATTTCTAGCAGCTCTTCCTATTGTTTGAATTAAAGAAGTTTCTGATCTTAAAAAACCTTCTTTGTCAGCATCCAAAATACCAACTAATGCACATTCTGGAATATCAAGCCCCTCTCTTAAAAGGTTTATACCTACCAAGACATCAAAAACACCAAGCCTTAGATCTCTCATTATTTCTATTCTTTCAAGGGTATCAATATCTGAATGCATATATCTTACTTTAATTCCATTTTCGTGAAGATATTCAGTTAAATCTTCAGCCATTTTTTTTGTTAAGGTAGTGACTAATACTCTGTAGTTTTTTTCTACAACTCTTTTACATTCATGCATTAAATCGTCAACTTGATTTTTAGCTGGTCTTATTTTAACTGGAGGATCAATTAATCCAGTGGGTCTAATCACTTGTTCCACAAATTTGTTTTTAACTTGTTTTAATTCCCAAGGACCTGGTGTTGCTGATACAAAAACTGTTTGAGTTCTCATAGCATCCCATTCTTCAAACTTTAAAGGTCTATTATCCATACAAGAAGGTAGTCTAAAACCATATTCTGCAAGGTTACTTTTTCTTGATCTGTCACCTTTATACATCCCATTTAATTGAGGGACGGTTACGTGACACTCATCAACAAAAATAAGAGTGTTATCTGGAAAATATTCAAAAAGAGTAGGCGGTGGTTCCCCAGGTTTTCTGCCTGATAAAAATCTGGAATAATTTTCAATACCAGCACAAGAGCCTGTAGCCTCTATCATTTCTAAATCAAACTTAGTTCTTTCTTCTAATCTTTGTGCCTCAAGTAATTTATTTTGTTCTTTAAATTTTTTTAAAGTTATCTCTAATTCTTTTTTAATTTTTAATATTGCTTGTTCAATTGTTGGTTTAGGAGTTATGTAATGACTATTTGCATAAACTTTTATTATCTCTAGCTCATTAACTAAATTACCTGTTAATGGATCAAACTCTTCAATCTTGTCTAATTTGTCACCAAATAAACTTAATCTCCATGCTCTGTCTTCAAGATGTGATGGGAATATTTCAAGATATTCTCCTCTTGCTCTAAAAGTACCTCTATAAAAATTTTGATCATTTCTTTTATATTGTAAAGCTACTAAAGATTTTATTAATTGCTCTCGATTATATTCATAATCTTTTTTTAAGCTTAGTGTCATTTTGCTATAAGCTTCAACAGAGCCTAAACCATAGATACAAGAAACACTTGCAACAATAATAACATCATCTCTTTCTAATAATGATCTAGTTGCCGAGTGACGCATTCGATCTATTTGTTCATTAATTGAAGCTTCCTTTTCAATATATGTATCAGATCTTGGTACGTAAGCTTCTGGCGTATAATAATCGTAATAAGATACAAAGTATTCAACAGCGTTATTTGGAAAAAAAGATTTCATCTCACCATAAAGTTGAGCAGCAAGAGTTTTGTTTGGTGCAAGAATTAAAGCTGGTCTATTAGTTTTTTCGATAACTTTGGCCATTGTAAAAGTTTTTCCAGAACCAGTTACTCCAAGCAGGACCTGGCTTAATTGTTCTTTATTTGCACCATTAATCAATTGTTTGATGGCTTCTGGTTGATCACCTGCTGGTTTAAAGTCAGTTTTTATCTCAAACTTTTTACCACCCTCAAGCTTAGGAGAAATTCCAGGGTTTTTATTCTGTATCTCTGTAATTAAATCTTGATAAGTATTTTGCATTATCTATAAAACTAGTAGAATAAAAATATAATTCAATGAGCATAATCTCTGATAACTTAAAAAAAATAAAGCCATCTCCGACAATAGCAGTCACTCAAAAAGCTAGAGAATTAAGAGCTGCTGGTAAAGATGTTATTGGACTAGGGGCAGGAGAACCTGATTTTGATACACCAGACAACATTAAAGATGCAGCTATTAAAGCTATTAAAGACGGTGACACCAAATATACAGCTGTTGATGGAACTCCAGCATTAAAAAAAGCAATTGTAGATAAGTTTAAGAGAGAAAATAAATTAGATTACTCAACAGATCAAATAACTGTTGGAACTGGTGGAAAACAAGTTCTTTATAATGCATTAATGGCAACTCTAAACAAAGGTGATGAAGTTATAATTCCAGCACCTTTTTGGGTATCTTACCCCGACATGGTTTTGCTTGCAGGAGGAAAACCAAAAATTGTTAAATGTGATGAAAAAGATGCTTTTAAATTAACACCTAAAAAACTTAAAAAAGCTATTTCAAAAAAAACTAAATGGTTAATTTTGAATTCACCCTCAAACCCTACAGGAGCAGGGTATACAAAAGATGAAGTAGAAAATTTAGCAAAAGTCTTAATAAAAAATAAAAAAATACACATTTTAAGTGATGATATTTACGAACATATTAAATATGATAATTTTAATTTCTTTACTATTGCTCAAATTTCTAAGCTTAAGGATAGAACACTTACAATGAATGGTGTTAGTAAATCATATGCAATGACTGGTTGGAGAATAGGCTATGCAGCTGGTCCAAAAGATATAATTAAAGCAATTGGAAAAATTCAATCTCAATCAACTTCTAATCCTTCATCCGTAAGTCAGGCTGCGGCAGTTGAGGCATTAAACGGTACTCAAGATTTTATTCAAGAAAGATCAGTTGCTTTTAAAGAAAGAAGAGATTTTGTAGTTCATAGCTTAAATAAAATTAAAGGCATTAGTTGTTTAAAACCAAATGGTGCTTTTTATGTATTTCCCAGCTGTAAAAAATTATTAGGGAAAAAGACAAAATTAAAAACAGATTCTGAATTTGTTGAAAAACTTTTAGAGAAAGCAAATGTTGCAGTTGTTCAAGGATCTGCTTTTGGTTTAGATGGCTATTTCAGAATTTCTTATGCTACTTCAATGGAAAAATTGAAAATTGCAATGGATAGAATCAGATCTTTTTGCGAAAGTCTAAGCTAACTTTTAGAAGATAAATATTTTTCTGCTTCTAAAGCCGACATACATCCCAGCCCTGCAGCAGTTACAGCTTGTCTGAAAATCTTGTCTTTTACATCACCTGCAGCAAACACCCCAGGTATATTGGTTTGAGTTGAGTCTGGTTTTGTAATTAAATATCCTTCCTTATCCATTGTTAACTGGTCTTTAAATAATTGTGTTGCTGGATCATGACCGATCGCAATGAAAAGACCATCTATTTTTAATTCTTCTACTTTGTTTGTTTTTACGTTTTTAATCTTTAATCCTTTGACATTTTTTGGTTCATCGTCTCCAATTACTTCTTCAACCACACTATCCCAAATAATTTCAATTTTTTTGTTAGCCTTTAATCTGCTTTGAAGCATTTTTTCAGCTCTTAAAGCATCTCTTCTGTGAATTAATTTTACTTTAGATGCAAATTTTGTAAGGAACATAGCCTCTTCTACAGCTGCGTTTCCTCCACCGACAACAGCAACTGTTTTATCTTTAAAGAAAAAACCATCACAAGTCGCACATGCAGATACACCAAATCCTTTAAATTTTTGTTCTGACTCAATATTTAACCATCTTGCTTGAGCTCCAGTTGAAATAATAATTGAGTCAGCGGTATATTTCTGGCCACCATCTCCTATTGCCTCAAATGGTTTAGATTTTAAATTTACAGACGAAATATGATCCTCAATTATTTCTGTGCCCACAGCCTTAGCTTGTCCACGCATCTGTTCCATTAGCCACGGTCCCTGTATAACTTCTGCAAAACCAGGATAATTTTCAACATCAGTTGTAATGGTTAATTGTCCACCTGGTTCCATTCCAGAAATCAAAATAGGTTTTAGCATTGCTCTTGCAGCGTAAACAGCAGCAGTGTATCCAGCTGGGCCAGATCCAATTATTAACACTTTTGTGTGTTTAGTTGGATTTTGATTCATATCAAAGCTATATAGTAATTCATGACTAAATTTAAAGGTTTATTATTAACAGAAGGTATGCACGGAATGATAAGTCAAGTTGAAGGTCTTGCTAAAGCTTTAAACTTAGATTTTATACACGAGAAAATTGAACTTAATAATTTTTGGGAATTTTTACCTCCAAAAATAACACCAGTAAAAAATTTTGTTTTTAAAAATAAAATAGATCGTGACTTTAATATTGTGATTTCATGTGGAAGAAAGAGCGTTATTCCATCCATTTATCTTAAAAAAAAATTTAAAAATAAGATAATGAATATTCATATTCAAGACCCAAAAGTGTCTTTGAATAATTTTGATTTTGTAGTTGCGCCTGAGCACGATGGATTAATGGGAAAAAATGTTTTAACGAGTAAAGGAGCAATTCATTACTTAAGAAGTGAAGAGTTAGATCTAAATGAGAATTATTTAACATCCAAAATGAGCAAAGAAAAAAAAATTGTTACTTTAATTGTGGGTGGACCAAATAAATATTATGATTTTAATGATATAAACATTGAAAAAATATTTTTAAAAATTGAAAAAAATTTTATCCAAAATGGTTACCAATTAATTTTTATTCCCTCAATGAGAACTCCTGAAAGTATAATTAAAAAGGCAGAAGATTTTTTTGATAAAAACCAAATTATAATTCAGGATGTTAATAAAAAAGCTTATCTTTCCTCACTAAAGTTAGCCGATTATATCGTTGTAACATGCGACTCAACTTCTATGATTTCAGAAGCTGCTATTACAGGAAAACCTATTTATGTTGCTCAAATGCCAGCAATAAAAAACAATAAGAGATTTAAACACTTTTTTAATTTATTTGAAACTTTAAATATCACAAAAAACCTTCAAGACTCAATTGAGTATTGGGAATATGAAATACTTGATGAAACAAATAAGATATCAAGCTATATAAAAGAAAAAATAAATAATTATGACTTTTCTTAGTTCAATATTAAATAAATGTAAAAAGTTTGATACCCCCTTTGAACATTGGGTTTATAATGACTCATTATCAGAAGAAGCAATGCAAGAAATTATAAATGCAGATATACCTAATGTTAGTGATCATAATTTAACACATGATGGAACAAGAGCAATTGATGGAGGTGCCGCAGAATTTCGAGAAGGAATAGTATCAGGTGGTAAGGCTATAAAATTTAGATGCTTTGTAACAAAAGAAAATGCTAATAATTTTCCTAACTTGGTAAAATTTATTAAAGAACTGCAATCAAAGGAAGCTTATGAAACACTTTCCAAATTAGTTAATAAAGATTTATCCAATTCATATATAAGAATTGAAATTATTTGTGATAGAAAAGGTTTTTGGCTTAAACCTCATTGTGACATTAAAGAAAAATTAGTATCAGGCTTAATATTTGTTAATAAATTAAATGAGTCTGAAGATCTGGGTACAGATTTATATAACGAAAAACTAGAAAAAGTAAAGACTGTTCCCTATAAAGATAATTGTGGATATTTTTTTACTAGCGGACCAAACACTTGGCACGGTATGGAAAAAAAAGAAATAGTTAAAGAGAGACGCTGTTTGCAAGTAAATTATGTTACTTTTCCAACGGATTGGAAAGTAGAATAATTAAATATCCTGAAGAGAAGTTACTGTAATTGCTTTTGTTTTGAGAGATTTAATCCCTTTTAAGCAAGCTTGAGCAGTTGACATGTTTGTACAATAAGGCACTTTGTTTATTAGAGTTGCTCTTCTTAAAGCAATTGCGTCGTTAAGACGGTGTTCACTTTTTCCACCTCCGGTATTAATTACTAAAGCAATTTTTTTTGAATTTAATATATCAACAATATGTGGAGAACCTCCGCTAACTTTATTTATTTTTTTACATTTCATACCGTGCTTGCGAATGAAATTTGCCGTTCCTTCTGTGGCAGATAGTGTAAAATTTAATTTTAATAATTGTTTAGCCAAATCTATACCTTCTTCTTTATGGCTGTTTTTCAAAGAAATAAATGCCAATCCTTTTGTAGGTAGTGAATTTGCTGAAGCTATTTGACTTTTAGCATAAGCTAAACCAAAATCTTTATCTAATCCCATCACTTCTCCTGTAGATTTCATTTCGGGTCCCAGCAAAACATCTACATTTGGAAATTTATTAAATGGAAAAACAGCTTCCTTGACCGCATACATATTTTTATTTTTGTTTTTTAAATTAAATTTATACAATTCTTCACCTGCCATTATTCTTGAAGCAATTTTAGCCAAAGGAATTCCCTTAGCTTTTGATACAAAAGGGACTGTTCTGCTAGCTCTTGGATTAACTTCAATAATAAAAATTTCATCATTTTTAATTGCATATTGTACGTTCATGAAACCTTTAACTTTTAATGATAAGGCTAATTTTTTTGTTTGATGGTTAATTTCTTCAAGCAATTCTTTTTTAATAGAAACAGGTGGGAGGCAGCAAGCTGAATCACCAGAATGTATGCCTGCTTCTTCAATGTGTTGCATGATACCTGCAACAAAAACTTCTTTACCATCTGAAATAGCATCTACATCAACTTCCATTGCGTTATTTATAAATTTATCAATTAAGATAGGATTATTTTCACTAGCATTGAATGCTTCCTCAACAAAATCTTTTAGCTGACTTTTTTCATAAACTATTTCCATTGCTCTTCCGCCTAACACATATGACGGTCTAACCACCAAAGGCAATCCAATTTTTGAAGCAATTTTAATTGCTTCATTATATGTTTTTGCAATTCCGCTTTCTGCTTGCTTTAATTTTAATTTAATTAGAAGTTTTCTAAATCTGTCTCTATCTTCAGCTAGATCAATCGAAGAATACTGGGTTCCTATTATTGGTAATGAATTTTCATGAAGAAATTTTGCTAATTTAATGGGAGTTTGACCCCCAAATTGTGCAATTATTCCTAGCAAATTTCCGTTTGATTTTTCTTTCAATATTATGTTGTGTACATATTCTTCTATCAAAGGCTCAAAGTACAATCTATCGCTTGTATCATAATCAGTTGAGACAGTTTCGGGATTGCAGTTTATCATTATCGTTTCAAAGCCGACTTCTTTCAAAGCGTAACTTGCTTGGCAACAACAGTAATCAAATTCAATTCCTTGGCCTATTCTATTTGGCCCTCCTCCCAAAATAATAATTTTCTTTTTTGAAGAAGGATTAGCTTCGCATTCAGTTTTGATTGAAAAATTTCTTTGATATGTAGAATACATATAAGGAGTGAATGATTTAAATTCAGCTGCACAAGTATCTACTTTTTTATAAACAGGAAATAGATTCAGGGCAGTTCTTCTTGATCTAACAAGTTTTTCATTAGTTCTAGAAAGTTGAGCAATTTTTTTGTCTGAAAAGCCCATAGATTTTAACTTATTAAATTCGTTGAATTTTTTTGGTATTCCTCCTTTCTTTATTTGATCTTCTGTTTCTATAATTTCTTTAATCTGTTCTAAAAACCATGGATCAATTCCAGATAATTTTTGTATTTTTTTTAAATTTATTTTTTTTCTTATAGCCTCAGCAACTAAAAGCAATTTATTTGGAATATTTATTTTTAGTTTTTTTTCAATTTCTTTTTTATTTAAATTAAAAATTCTATCTAATCCAGACAAACCAATTTCTAAAGACAACAGTGCTTTTTGAAAAGATTCTTTAAAATTTCTACCAATTGCCATCGCTTCACCAACTGATTTCATGGATGTTCCTAAAATAGCTGGTGATTGAGAAAATTTTTCGAAAGTAAATCTTGGTACTTTAGTTACAATATAATCAATGGTTGGCTCAAATGAAGCAGGAGTTGTTTTTGTTATTTCATTTTTTAATTCATCAAGTGTATATCCAACTGCTAATTTTGCAGCAATTTTTGCGATTGGAAATCCCGTTGCTTTTGATGCCAAAGCGGAAGATCTTGAAACTCTTGGATTCATTTCAATGACAACCATTCTTCCATTTTTAGGATTGATAGCAAACTGAACATTCGATCCTCCAGTTTCAACACCAATTTTTCTTAAACATGCAATAGATGCATTTCTCATGACCTGGTACTCTTTATCTGTAAGCGTTAAGGCTGGGGCGACGGTAATAGAGTCCCCAGTGTGAATGCCCATTGGATCAACATTTTCTATTGAACAAACTATTATACAATTGTCTTGTTTATCTCTGACAACTTCCATTTCAAATTCTTTCCAGCCCTCGAGGCATTCTTCTATTAAAACTTGGCCTACAGGAGATTCATGTAACCCATTTTTAACTATTCTAAGAAAATCTTTTTTATTTTTTGCAATACCACCACCCAGTCCACCTAAAGTAAATGCAGGTCTGATAATCGCTGGTAAACCAATTTTTTTTAAAGCTTCAAAAGCATCTTTATAACGATTAACGACTTTTGATTTTGGTAAATCTAAATCTATATCAAGCATATTTTTTCTAAATTTTTTTCTATCCTCAGCATTCGAAATAGCTTTTGAGCTTGCTCCGATAAGTTCAATTTTATATTTTTTTAAAACACCTTTTTTCTCGGCCTCTATTGCTAGGTTTAGAGCAGTTTGACCTCCCATTGTTGGAAGTATTGCATCAGGTTTTTCTTTTTGAATAATTTTTTCTAAAATCTTTAAAGTAATTGGCTCTATATAAGTTTTATCTGCAACATTTGGATCGGTCATAATTGTTGCCGGGTTAGAATTAATTAAAATAACTTTATATCCTTCATCTTTTAGAGCTTTGCAAGCTTGCGTTCCAGAATAATCAAATTCACAAGCTTGTCCGATTATAATAGGGCCCGCACCAACAACTAAAATTTTTTTAATATCTTTTCTTTTTGGCATTTTTTTTTATTTCTTTAATAAATTGATCAAATAAATAATAGCTATCCTGTGGTCCTGGGCTTGATTCAGGATGATACTGAACTGAAAAAACTGGTTTATTTTTTAATTTTATTCCCTCAACACAATTATCAAATAAAGATCTATGTGTTACCTCAACATTTTTTGGTAAACTTTGTTTAATTATTTCAAAGCCATGATTTTGACTGGTTATCTCAACTCTATTATTTATTAAATTTTTTACAGGATGATTTGCCCCCCTATGTCCTAATTTCATTTTTTTTGTTCTTGCTTTTAATGCCAAAGCTAATAATTGGTGACCAAGACATATTCCAAATATAGGAATATTAGCTTTTATTAAATTTTGAATAATTTTTATTGCATACTTTCCTGTTGCAGCTGGATCACCAGGACCATTGGATAAAAAAACTCCATCCGGTTTTAATTTTAATATTTGTTCTGCACTCATTTTACATGGAACTACAGACACATCACATTTAAAATTTGAAAAATATCTTAAAATATTTTTTTTAATTCCATAATCTATTGCTACAATTTTTAAATTTTTCTTTTTCTTTTTATTTTTTAGAAAACCTTTTTGCTTATTCCAAGTTTTAAATCCCTTCCAAGTATATTTTTTTTGGGTGGTTACAGTTTTTGCAAGGTCCAGACCATTTAGGCCAGGCCACTTCGTAGAGGCATTTATTAGTTTTTTTAAATTAAATTTACCCTTTTTGTTGTTTGAAATGGTTCCTTTTGGAGCACCTTTGTCTCTAATAAAATTAGTTAAACTTCTAGTATCTAAACCAGTTAATCCTACAATTTTATTTTTTTTTAACCACTGATCTAAATTTTTAAGTGACCTGTAATTTGAAGGATTAGTTATCTCTGAATTAAAAATTACACCTTTTGTCCAAACTTTATCTGACTCATGATCTTCATTATTTGTCCCAACATTTCCAATGTGTGGAAAAGTGAAATTTATGATTTGTCCCGAGTAAGAAGGATCAGATATAATTTCCTGATAACCAGTTATTGATGTATTAAAGCAAACTTCACCAGTGGTCGTTCCCTCATAACCAATACCAATTCCCCTAAAAACCTGTCTATTTTCAAGAACTAAAACACCTGGGGAAAATTTTGATTTTTTTGTTGAGTTTACTTTTCGTTTTTTGTTCAATTACAACTCATGAGTTAAAGGTTAATACAATAAAAGCTAAATTTTCGCAACAGATGTAATGAAAAATTTTTAAAATACAATTTTTTCTTTTGAGTAATTTTGTATAAAGTGTAAAAAAATAATGTCTCTCAAAAGCAAAATAGAAAACGATTATCAAAATTCCTTAAAATCAAAAGATAAGGGAAAAATATCAACTTACAGGTTAATTTTATCATCAATCAAAGATCTTGATATTGCTAACAGATCGGGTCCCCAAAAAAAAGAAACCGATGAAAATGATATCAAGCAGCTTTTAAAAAGGATGATTAAACAAAGATCAGAATCAATTGAAATATATAAAAAAAATAATAGAGAAGATTTATCAAAGATAGAGGAAAATGAAGTCAGCATTTTGTTAAATTATTTACCTAAGCAACTGAGTGATGAAGAAACAAAAAATATATGTTTAGAAATTGTTAAAAAAATAAACGCTCAAAGTATAAGGGATATGGGCAAAGTTATGGGGGAGCTAAAAAAAAATTATTCTGACAATCTAGATTTTTCAAAAGCTGGAACAATTTTAAAGGAAGTTTTAAATAAATGATGAAGTATCCTAAAGAATATTTGGATGAGATAAAAACAAGACTCAAAGTCTCAACGGTCGTTTCAAAATATGTAAATCTAAAAAAAAGAGGAAAAGAATTTGTGGGACTTTCTCCTTTTAAAAATGAAAAAACTCCCTCATTTACAGTAAATGATGAAAAAGGATTTTATCACTGTTTTAGCACTTCTGAGCATGGAAATATTTTTGATTTTATAATGAAAACTCAAAATTTAAAATTTGGTGAAGCTGTAAAAACCTTGGCTAATCTTGCGGGAATAAAACCTTATACTTTCTCAAAATCAGACGAGGAAAGAGAAAAAAATTGGCAAAAATATATTTCAATTTATTCAACTTATATTAATTTTTATCATGAAGAGCTTTTAAAAAATCCAGATTCAAAATTAGCTAAAGATTATTTAAAAGAAAGAAATTTAACAGCTGAAGTGGTTAAAAAATTTAATATTGGTTATGTAAAAAAAAATCCAAATTTCTATGAAACATTAATAAAAAAATTTGATGAAAAAATTTTAAAAGAATGTGGTCTTTTTTATTTTGATGAAAAAAAGAATATTTATGCAGAGAGATTTAGAGATAGAATTATTTTTCCAATAAATTCTATCACAGGACAACCAATAGCTATTGGTGGAAGGATAACTCAAAAAAAATCTTATTTAGCAAAGTATATTAACTCGCCAGAAACACAATTTTTTAAAAAAGGAAACAATTTATATAACCTTGACAAGGCTAGAAAATTTTCAAATTCATCTAATGAAGTTTTTCTAGTTGAAGGTTATATGGATGTTATTGGTTTAAGCAGAAGTGGAATTGAAAATTGTGTTGCAAATCTTGGAACAGCGCTTACTGATAGGCAAACATCTATTTTAAATCAGTTTTTTGATGAAATAATTATTTGTTTTGATAGTGACGAGAGTGGCTATAAAGCTGCTGTAAGAGCAGCTGAAAATTCAATTAAAGAAATACAACCAGAGAAACAAATTTCTTTTTTATTCTTACCAGGTGGTGAGGATCCAGATAGTTATGTTAGTAAAAATGGAAAAAATTTATTTTTAGATTATTTTAAAGAAAATAAAATATTAATACATAATTTTTTGTTTACTCATTTTAAAAAACAAACAACAAATTCACCATCTTCACTTGCAACTCTTGAAAAAAAATTGAGAAGTATCACGAATACTATTAAGGACGAATTTATAAAAAAATATATTTTGGATTTTTTCCTTGGAAAAATTTCTCAATTAACTCCTAATTTAAGTAAGGGTAAGAAATTTGCAATTAAACATGTATATTCACTTAGTTCCACAAAAAAAATATTTAATGAAACAAAATCATTAAGTAAAGCTGAACTTCAAGAGTATTCTTTGTTATATTTAATAATAAATAATTTGTTCTTATTTAAAGAAAATATGGATTTGTTTGAAAATGTGGAATTTATAACTGATCAAGGAAAAAAAATTTTTTTTGAAATAAAAGATTATATTCAAAGAAATAATGAAATTAATATTGAGGATCTTCCAACAGATAAAAGCTTAATTGAAAAAATTAATAAGTTTGCTTCAATTAAGCATATTTCAAATAAGATAAAAAAAGACCATCAAAAACTACTAGAAATTTTTGATGAAATGAAGAAGGATCTTGCAAATTTATCAATTGAGATCAAAATTAGTGACCTTGAGTCGAAGTTTTCAGAAGATTTAAATGAAAGTACTTTTAACAAGATAAAAGAATTAAAAAAGTTGCAAAATATCAACTAAATTTAGAAATTTAAACGTGGATTTTTTTAAAATTGATATTATATAAGGCTTCCTAACTATTTTATTGTGGAAAGAATAATTACAAAATCATTTGCTAGATTAATGGGTCGTGGGATCCATAGAGGCTTCATAACTCACGAAGAACTAAACAAATCCTTGGGAAAAAGAAACCTGTCTGGTGAAAATTTAGCCCAGGCATTTATTCACATTTTGAATGATAAGATAGCTCTTGTTGAAAAAAAATCAGATTTTAAAGTTCTTAAAAAAAGAGACAGTCAATCAAAGGAAGAAGGTAAGTCAATCGAAAAAAGCGATGACCCCATAAGAATGTATTTGCGTGAGATGGGAGGAGTGGAGCTCTTATCTAGAGAGGGAGAAATTGCAATAGCAAAAAGAATTGAAGCAGGAAAAGATGTTATGTTAAATGCATTGTCCCAAAGTCCAATTACAGCACAACAATTTTTTGAGTGGGATGAAAAACTTCAAAATGATCAAATATTGGTTAGAGAAATAATTGATATTGATACAAACTATATGGAAGATGAAAACACTGGAATTTCCTCAAAACAAAAAGCAAGTACTGAAGAAATTAAAGATAAAGATAGTGCTGAACAAGATGACAGTAGAAGTGTGGATGAAGATGAATTTAATCCAACTCTGGCCGCTATGGAAAGTGAAATTAGACCGAAAGTTTTAAAAACAATTAACAATCTTACAAAAGAATATAATAAACTAATAAAATATCAAAAAGAGAGACTGAATTGTGTTTTAAATTCAAGTATTTTTTCACCATCAAAAGAAAAAAATTATAAAAAAATTGTCCAAGTTATTCTTGAGAGTATAAAATCGCTTCAGCTATCACCATCTGTGCTAGAAGATTTAGTTCAAAAACACTACTCAGAAAATAAAAAAATTATTTCTTTAGAAGGAAACTTATTAAGACTAGCCATAAACCATAAAATATCTCGAAACGAATTTGTTAAATTTTATGTAGGAAATGAAATTAATCCAAAATTAAAATCTTTTTTAGATACCAATTCTACTTGGAAACAATTTTTTCAAAAAAATAAAAATGAATTTAAAAACATAAGAGAAAGATTGGTATTAATAAGCAATAAATTGGGAATTTCAGTAACTGAATTTAAAAAATTGTTAAGTAGAATTCAAAAAGGTGAGAAAGAATCTAGAATAGCAAAAAAAGAAATGGTTGAGGCCAATTTAAGACTAGTAATTTCAATTGCAAAAAAATATACAAATAGAGGACTTCAATTTTTAGATTTGATCCAAGAAGGGAATATAGGCCTTATGAAGGCTGTTGATAAATTTGAATATAGAAGAGGTTATAAATTTTCTACTTATGCAACTTGGTGGATTAGGCAGGCAATAACAAGATCAATTGCTGATCAAGCCAGAACAATTAGAATACCGGTACATATGATTGAAACTATAAACAAAATCGTAAGGACTCAAAGGTTAATACTAAGTGAGTTTGGAAGAGAAGCAACACCAGAGGAACTAGCAAAAAAATTGAGAATGCCACTTGAAAAAGTTAGAAAAGTTTTAAAAATTTCAAAAGAGCCAGTTTCATTAGAAAAACCAGTTGGAGATGAGGAGGATAGCAGTTTAGGAGATTTTATAGAAGATACAAAAGCGCTTGCACCTTTAGAACAAGCAATTAAATCTAATTTAAGCGAGGCTACGACAAAAATTTTATCAACTTTAACCCCAAGAGAGGAAAGAGTTTTAAGGATGAGATTCGGTGTGGGAATGAACACAGATCACACATTAGAAGAAGTTGGTTTACAATTTTCAGTTACAAGAGAAAGAATTAGACAAATAGAAGCTAAAGCTTTAAGAAAATTAAAACATCCTAGTAGATCGAAACAATTAAAAAGTTTTCTAGAAAGCTAATCTACAATATTGTTTAAATATTTAAGGATAGCTTGTGGATACTTTATAAACTAAAATTTATGATAAATAACAATATTGAGAGAGTATATTTATTTTTATTTTCCTTAATTCCAATCTCAGTCATAATTGGATCATCTGCTTCTTTAATAAATATTTTAATTATTTTAATTGTTTTTTTAATATTTTCTATAAGAAATATCAAAAAAGAAATTTTTAATAATTTAACACTTATTTTTTTAATATTTATTTATTTTTATTTAATATTTAATTCTTTTATTGCGATTGATTTTGAAATGAGTGCTAGTAGAAATTTTGGATTTATTAGGTATATTTTACTATTTATTGTAGTTAATTACTTTTTTAAGTTATCTAATAAAACAAATAATATTTTTAGCTTTTGGTCTTTAGTAATAATTATAGTTGCAATTGACTCTTTTATAGAGTTTTACTTTGGAGAGAATATTTTAGGTTATGGCAAACTTTATGGAGATAGAATTGTTAGTTTTTTTAAAGATGAACCAATTGTTGGTGGATATTTAAATGCCTTTATATTTATAATTATAGGTTATTTTTTTGATAAGTTTATTGAAAAGGATTTAAGATTTAAACTTTTGTTAGTTTTTATAATATTTGTTTTATTTTTGGCTGTTTTAATAACTGGAGAAAGATCAAATGGAATTAAAGTGGCACTAGGACTAATCCTTTTTTTTATTTTAAATAAAAGATTAAACTTTAAGTTTAAAATACTTACATTATTAAGTGTCATTATTATTTTTTCATTTGCAATAGTAAATTCAAGTTATTTGAAAAATAGATATTATAATATGTTTATATATCATTTTTCTGATAGTGAAAAATTATTGAGCTTTGTAAAAAATCAGCATTACTTTGAATTATATGGATCTGGGATTGCAATATTTAAGGATTATCCATTTTTTGGCGTTGGAAACAAAAATTATAGAGTTGTGACTAGCAGAGATGAAAATATTAAAGATGATTATGAATATAGTACGCACCCCCATCAAATTTATTTTGAATTTCTGTCTGAACATGGAGCCGTAGGAACGATAATACTTCTGTCACTTATATTCACAATGATGTTTAAAAATCTAAAAATTATTATTTTATCTAGAAATTCGATACAATTAGGATGTTTAATATATTTGATTATTAATTTTTTACCGTTTTTACCAAGTGGATCTTTTTTTGGTGATTTTAATTCTACATTTTTTTGGCTAAATCTATCAATTATGTATGCTTGCAATTCTAAAACAAATATTTTTGAAAAAAAATAAGCCTATATATAAGAGCGATACAACATAACAAATATTACATTGTTTTCTGTTCTTGATTGAAAACAAAAAACAAAGTAAAAACTAAAAAATTACAAGGGCCTGTAGCTCAGTTGGTTAGAGCAGTACACTCATAATGTATTGGTCCCAGGTTCGAGTCCTGGCGGGCCCACCAAAAGTTTTTAGTTATTTATAAATTTTTCTAGACTGGCAAATAAAGCGTTTATGTTTCCGTCATTGCTATTTAATATTGAGGCAAACTCTTCTTTTTGAGTTCTTGCTAAACTTAAACCTTCAATGATTAGATCTCTAATTAATGGCTTTTCAGGATTCTTTGTATAAACTCTCCAATCAATTTTAACCTCTGGTCTTTTTTTTGTTGCAACCAATGTACTTGATACAATTGTATAATTTTCATTTATTTTTTCTTGGGAATTAACATTAATTTTAGGATTAGAGTATTCTGATAATCTGCTAGAGAAACTCTTTAAAAAATATTTTTCGAAAAGATCTATATACTTCTTTTTTTGGTTATCATTTAGTGTTTTTCTATATTTACCAAGACTATAAAAACCCACTCCTCTAATATCTACAGTATCTTTTGCAATTATTTTAAGTTTTTCCACTTTTTGTTCTTTAGAGATAGAATCACTCAATACTTGTGAAGCTCTATTTACTGTAGATTGTACAAAAATATTAGGTTCTAATGAAAAAGCATTTTGAATAAAACTTACTAAAATGATTAAAATTAAAGATAATTTAAATTTTTTTTTCAGCATTTAATTAGTTAAAATTTAGTTAGATTGTATTTCATCCCAATCGCTATCGTCTTGGGTATCAATAATCTTATTTGAATTTAAGATTTTTTGTCTTCTGTCCTGCAAAAACAAACTTCTAACAGATGCATAAAAATCTAATGAATTTTCTTCTAGGTTATCAAATGACTCAATATTTTTTGCTCTAAAATCTATTCCATTAGTTCCTCTAGAAATGTAGTAGTCTGAATCTTTGAAATATTGTGTGTCATTTTTAACTGTAACATTGTACCATGGATCACCACCCAGCAAACTTGTTACAGAGCCTACCGTATCTCTAACTGTTGAGGGGCCTAAAATTGGAAGTACCAAATAACAACCTTCGCCAACTCCCCAAGTGCCCAATGTTTGTCCATAGTCTTCTTTTTTATAATCTTTTACAAAGCCCATCTGTTGAGCAATATCAAATATTCCCAAAATACCAAGAGTAGTATTTACTGCTAATCTTGCAGTATTTATTCCTGCAGTTTTCAAATCACCTTGAAGTATATTATTTGGTATAGTGACTAAGTTTGATAGATTACTTACGACATTTCCAGTTCCAGTTCTTATAGGTGATGGTAATTTTCTATACCCTTTAGCAATAGGTTCAAAAATTGTTTTATCTAGACCTTGATTAAATGCAAAAGTTGCTCTGTTTACGCCTTCAAAACAATCTTTAACTTCTTTTGTTTCGGTTCCTGCTATTGCAATGCCACCAATCATTAAATTCATTAAAATAATTACTAATATTTTTTTCATAATTTAAGAGTTTCTATATGGGATTTATATATAATGTAAATATATAAAAATAGACAAAAAAAAGTCAAAAAATGTCAATAAATACGTTAAAAAATTACTCTCCTAATTTTAATAAGAAAAAACGATCAAAAAAACGAATAAAATTTATAATTATTCACTACACTGGAATGAAAAGTGAAAAAGCGGCTTTAAAAAGATTAACTAAAACACAATCAAAGGTAAGCAGTCATTATTTAATAACTCAAAGGGGGCAAATTATTTTAATGGTACCAGATTTATATATTGCATGGCATGCGGGCAAATCAATGTGGAAAACTGAAAGCTCTCTAAACAGCAAATCTATAGGAATTGAAATAACTAATCCCGGACATACTTTTGGGTATAAAAATTTTACCAATAAACAAATAAAGTCAACGGTTATTTTAATAAAACATCTAGTAAAAAAATATAAAATTAGTAAAGAAAATATTTTAGGTCACTCAGATATTGCTCCAGATAGGAAAAAAGACCCAGGAGAAAAATTTCCATGGGAATATTTGGCAAAGAAAAAGTTATCAATCTGGCATAATATTAAAAAAAAAAAAATTAAAAGTTTAAGAAAAAAAAAGTGTGACAAAATAGGAAAAGATGAATTTTTAAAAAATCTTATTAAAATTGGATATCTAAGCAAAGACCTAATTAAAACTATTAAAGCCTTTCAAAGGAGATTTAGACCTCATTTAGTTGATGGAAAAATTGATCAAGAATGCTTGAAAATAAGCAAAAATCTAATTTAGTGCTCATATTTTTCTTGAAAAATTACGAATTATTAATAAGTTGATTCTGCCAGACAAATGACTTGTCGCTTTGACTTTATTGTTGAAGAGGAAAGTCCGGGCTCTACAGAGACACGGTGCCAGGTAATACCTGGCGGGGGCGACCCTAGGGATAGTGCCACAGAAAATAAACCGCCTTAACAAGGCAAGGGTGAAAAGGTGTGGTAAGAGCACACCGGCTATATTGGCAACAATTAGCGCATGGAAAACCCCACCGAGAGCAAGACCAAGTAGAGATGACAATGTTGAAAAACTAAAAGCAGTCTTTGGCTAGTCATCAGGGTTGGTTGCTTGAGCTTAAAAGTGATTTTAAGCCTAGACAAATGATAAGTTTGAAAGACAGAACCCGGCTTATAGTTTGTCTGGCAGCATCAAGAATTTGATATTTATTTCACTACATTATTTTAAATTATAAGAAAAAACTATACTTTGTGTTTATCAAAAATATGACCACAAATCACCCCAAATAATTTATTGACGTATAGGTTGAAAACCCATATTATCCCATATATTCCCAAATAAGGGATTTAAAGGGATTATATGTATTATGTTTTTATCTACATACGAAAACAGATTAGACAAAAAAGGGAGGGTGTCCGTGCCAGCGTCCTTTAGATCATACCTTTCAAACTTAGGTTATAACGGAGTTGTTTGTTATCCATCATTTAACAATCTGTCGATTGAAGCATGGCCACAGGACAGGATAGAAAAAATTTCAAACACAATTGATGCGCTAAATCCTTTTGAGGAAAAAAAGGATTATTTTGCAACTTCAATACTTTCGGAAAGTATTAATTTACAATTTGATAGTGAAGGTAGAATTTCATTAACATTAAAATTATTAAAACATGCAAAAATAAAAAACAACATGTTATTTGTTGGTCAAGGAAAAACGTTTCAAATATGGGAACCAACAATCTTTGAAAAATTTAGGGTAAATGCAAAAAGAAAATCCAACCTTCATAGAGCAAGCCTTAAATGGGAAAAACAACTAAACAATTAAGAGGGGGAAAATGACAATAAACTTTAGAACACCAGATATAAAAGAACTAAAACCTAGAATTCTAGTATTAGGTGTGGGTGGCGCAGGAGGAAATGCAATAAATGAAATGATAGACTCGGGCGTGGAAGGAGTTGAATTTGTTGCGGTAAATACTGATGCACAGGATTTAAAAGCAAGTAAGGCAAAACAAAAAGTTCAAATAGGATTAAATTTAACAAAAGGATTGGGTGCAGGAGCCAAAATTGAAATTGGTCAAGCTGCAGCAGATGAATCTTTAAACGACATCATAGATTTATTAAAAGGAGCAAACATGGTTTTCATTACCGCGGGCATGGGTGGTGGAACAGGAACTGGCGCAGCACATGTAATTGCTAGAGCTGCCAAAGAATTGAATATTTTAACAGTTGGTGTTGTAACTTTGCCATTTTTGTATGAAGCTCCATCAAGGATGAGAAGGGGTCAACAAGGCTTAGAAGAATTAAGAAAACATGTTGATACAATCATAGTAATTCCCAATCAAAACCTATTTAAAATTGCAAATGAAAAAACGACATTTAGAGAATCTTTTAGATTATCAAATGATATATTGAGACATGGAGTTCAAAGTATTACTGATTTAATGGTTAAAGAAGGATTGGTAAATTTGGACTTTGCTGACGTAGAAACAGTAATGAGTTCTATGGGCAAGGCAATGATGGGAACTGGAGAAGCAGAAGGAGAAGGAAGAGCTCAAAAAGCAACTGATATGGCACTTAATAATCCATTGATTGATGATTATTCTTTAAGAGGTGCAAAAGGTCTTTTAATAAATATTACGGGCGGAGAAGATTTAACACTTTTTGAAGTAGATGAAATTGTTAACAAAATCAGATCAGAAGTAGACAATGGAGCAGAGATAATTATTGGATCTATAACTGACCCATCTTTAGATGGTAAAGTTAGAGTTTCATTAGTGGCGACAGCTCTTGATGGACAACAGCCAGAGTCAAAATCTGTAATAAATATGGTTCATAGAATTCAAAATAGAAACCCAGGTTATTCAGATTTTTCTACATTGAATAATTCTCAGGCATTTAATTTTTCAGCATCAGCCAATCCAATTACTAGTGGTGCAAATGCTTTAAAAGTTGAAACTGAAACTGTTTTAAACAGTGACAGCAATTTAAGCCAAGATGAAATTTTGGATGAAAGTATAAATATTAATAGTGATGTAGGTGCGGCAGAGTTCATGATGAATAGTAATGATGATGATAGCTTGATACTTAAGGATGAAGCCGTTGAGAACAATAAAGAGTCTAATGGATTAGAAAATTTTGGAATAGAAGAAGAAACACCTGATTTATTTGATGCAAATAATGAAGTTCCAGAGTTGATTGAAGAATCTAATAATACAGATGAAGAAGATGAGTTTGAAATTCCGGCATTTTTAAGAAGACAAAAAAATTAATAGTCTTCAAAAAAATAGATGAATGCCACCATTTTATCGAATAATGAAGAACATTATCCGGTACTGCTAAACGAAATTCTTAGCATTATTTCCCCTCAAAATGGTGGCACATTTATCGATTGTACATTTGGACAAGGTGGCTATTCAGAGTCAATTTTAAAATTTCCAAAAACAGAAGTAATTGCATTAGATCGAGATATTGATTGCAAAAAAGTTGCCGAAACTCTAGAGAAAAAAAATAAAAATCGTTTTATTTTTTATAATAAAAAATTTAGCGATATAGATGAAATAGATTATAAAAATTCCACAATTAGAGGTGTTATTTTTGATTTAGGGTACTCATACACTCAAATTAAAGATCCAAAAAAAGGATTATCATTTGAAAGTACTGGTTTACTTAATATGAGAATGGGTATTAATGAATTCTCAGCTTCAGATGTAGTAAATAAACTTGAACAAAAAGATTTAGAGTTAATTTTCAAATTTTTTGGAGATGAAGAAAAAAGCAAGATAATTTCTAAAAAAATTATACTAGAGAGAGCCAAAGGTGAAATTGATACTCAAAAGCTTGTAAAAATAATTAATTCTGTAAAAAAAAAAAAAAAATATAAAAGTATTCACAATGCTACAAAAGTTTTTCAAGCACTAAGAATTTTTGTAAATAAAGAAATTAGCGAGTTAATCTATGGGTTAATTAAAACGGTTAAAATTATAGATAAAAAAGGATTAATATTGCTTATCTCATTTCATTCTTTAGAAGATAAGATAATAAAATTTTTTTTTAAAAATCTTTCCGAACAAAAAAAAATCTCAAGATATTATCCAGAACCTTCAAAAGAAAAAAAAGTACTAAAACTAGGAACAAAGAAACCAATTTTACCGAGCAAACAAGAAATAAGAATAAATAAACCATCCAGATCAGCAAAACTTCGATATGCAATTAAAATTAGTAATGAAAAAAATTTTGAAAAAGAGTTTTTAAAAGAATTTGAAAAATTATTAGAAATAGAAAGTTTGTCAAAAAAATTATGAAATTTTTTTTTTTAATTTCTTCTATTCTTTTTCTTATTTTATCAACTGCTTTAATTAAAAATTCTTCAAAAAAACTAGAAAATCAAATATATGATGTTCGTGAAAATTTAAGTATTTTAAGTGAAAAATATGATTATATTTTTTTAGAAAACAATTATCTCAGTTCACCTCAAAAATTAATTGAACATAAAAATTCTATTTTTGAAGATGAGT
The DNA here is from genome assembly GCA_902607215.1 of uncultured Pelagibacteraceae bacterium. Taxonomy (GTDB): domain Bacteria; phylum Pseudomonadota; class Alphaproteobacteria; order Pelagibacterales; family Pelagibacteraceae; genus Pelagibacter. The sequence continues at coordinate 12,271 of CACLJJ010000005.1, read as the reverse complement.
ATGTTCCATTAAATATTTTAAATGTTAAAATTTTAAAAGAACATGATGGATTAATTGTAATTAAAAATCTTAATAAAAATGAGTAAAGAAACAAACGAAAAACTATCGCTAACAGATTATAATAATGAATTTTTATTTAAAAAAAATATATCTAATTTAAATATTTCTTTTAATAGAATTGCTTTTATTTTTTTTATTTTTTTTATTATTTCTTTACTTTTTTCAATAAAAATTTTTTATTTTGGTTCAGTATCTAATAAAAAAATTATTAAATTATCAGCAATAAAAAAAAATTTTAGATCCGATATAATAGATGTAAATGGAAATATTATAGCTAAATCAGTTATTACTAGCAATGTTGGAATTGATCCAAAATTTGTAAAAGACAAAAAAAAACTCTTACTTAAATTACAAATAATTTTTCCAAATAAGAATTATGACGAGGTAGCAAAAAAATTATCAAAAAATAAATTTTTTTATATTGAAAAAAAAATGTCACCTGAAAACTTTGATAAAGTAAGACTTCTTGGCGAGAAGTCTATAATAGCAGAACAAAAAATATCAAGAATTTATCCACAGAAAAATTTATTTAGTCACATAGTGGGGCAAATTGACGATGATAATAATGGTATATCTGGATTAGAAAAATCTTTTGATAAAAAATTAAAATCAAATGAAAAACCTATTGAATTAACATTAGACTCAAATATTCAATTTTTAATAAGAGAAGAATTAATTAAAGCACAAGAAGTTTTTAAAAACATTGGGGCCGCATCAATTTTAATGAACGTAAATACCGGAGAAATTCTTTCTATGATCTCATTACCCGATTTTGATTTAAATAAAAGAGAGGAAATTAAAAATGTAAACTATATTAATAGAGCCACAAAAGGAGTTTACGAACTTGGCTCTGTTTTTAAAACTTTCACATTTGCTGCCGGTTTAAACGAAGGAAAGATTGAACCTAAAACATCATTTATAGGTTTAGAAAAAAAAATTTATTGTGCAGGAAGACCTATCGGCGAATATGACGATAAAATACCAACAGATTTAACGGCTGAACAAATTTTAATAAGATCAGGCAATATTGGTTCAGTCAGAATTGGACAAAAAGTAGGAGAAGAAAAATTTAAAAAATTTTTACAAAACATCGATGTTTTAAACAAAATTGAATTTGATATTGAAGAGGTTGGTCAACCAATTCCCTTTAAATGGGGAAAATGTAAGCTTGCTACAGCTTCTTTTGGGCACGGAATAACAACTACTCCGTTGCAACTAGCAAAAGGATATTCAATAATTGCAAATGGTGGTTATGATATTAAGCCAACATTAATTAAAAAAGATATAAAAACTATTACAGAAAAAAGAAAAAGATTATTAAAAAAAGGAATTTCAAAAAAAGTAAATTTAGTTTTAAGAAAAATTGTATCGACAGAAGAAGGAACCGCAGGTTTTGCTAACGTAGCTGGATATGAGGTGGGTGGAAAAACAGGAACTGCCCAAAAATCAATTAATGGGGTTTATTCCAAGAAAAAAGTTAATACTTTTGCAGCAATTTTTCCAACATCAAAACCAAAATATGTTTTAATAGTTTTGCTTGATGAGCCAAAGCCGAATAAAGAATACGTTTATCACTACAGAGATGGAAGACTTCCCTACAAAGGAAATTGGAGAAATACAGCTGGTTGGACTTCAGTTGAAATTGCAGGCAAAATTATAGAAAGAATTGGGCCTATTTTAGCCACAAAATATGTAGAGTTTTATTAATATAATGTTAATAGGTCGATATTTTAAAAATTTAAATCCAAAATTTAAGAATCATTATTTTTCAGGTTTAACTTTTAACAGCAAACTATGCAAAAAAAATAGTATTTTTTTTGCTGTAAGAGGAACAAATCAAAACGGTAACAAATTTATAAATGAAGCAGTAAAGAGAGGTGCCAGAACCATTGTATCTGATAAGAAATTTCAAGGGTTTAAAAAAGAAGTACTTTATTTAAGGTATCAAAATGTTCGAAAACTACTTGCTGAAACAGCATACAGAGTTTTTTCTAAAAAACCAAAAAATTTAACTGCAGTTACAGGTACCAATGGCAAATCTTCTATAGCTAACTTTTATTTTCAAATTTTGAAACTAAACAAAAAAAAAGTTGCCTCTATAGGAACACTAGGAATTCAAACAAATACTAAAAATATTGCTGGATCTAATACTACTTTGGATCCAGTTCAATTAGGACTAAAATTAAAAAAACTAAAAGAAAAAAATATAGACAATGTTATTTTAGAAGCCTCTAGCCATGGACTTAAACAAAATAGACTTGATGGTTTAGATTTTAAAACAGGTATATTTACCAATTTATCACATGATCATTTAGATTATCATAAAAATTTTTCCGATTATCTTAATTCAAAATTATATTTATTTAATAAATTACTTAAAAAAAAATCAAAAGTAATTACCGATATAAGTATACCAGAATTTAAAAAAATAAAAAAAATATCAAAAAAAAGAAAGTTAAATTTAAAAACAATTTTAAATAATAAAAGTACTATAAGTTTAATTTCTCATAGATATTTAGGTGAAAAACAGCTTATAAAAATAAAATATAAGAATTTAATTTATTCTTTTTCTCTAAAATTAATTGGAAAAATACAGATTAAAAACATTTTAATGGCTATGTTGGCTGCAGAAAGCAATAGTTTAAAATTCAAAAAAATTGTTAATAAAATTAATGAAATTAAGTCTGTAAATGGAAGATTGGAAAAAATTGGAAAAATTAAAAATAACTCTATAGTTATTTTAGATTATGCTCATACACCTGATGCTTTAAATACATGTCTAGAAAATTTAAAAGAGCAATTTGCAGATAGAAGAATAGCTATTGTATTTGGATGTGGGGGAGACAGAGATAAATTTAAAAGACCAAATATGGGTAAAATCGCCAACCAATACTGCAACAAAATTTATCTAAGTGATGATAATCCCAGAACAGAAGACCCAAAAAAAATCAGGAGTCAGATAAAAAGAAAAATCAGCAAATCTAAAGTTTTAGAAATACCAAAGCGAGAAAAAGCAATTGATAGAGCAATAAAAAATTTAAATTCAGGTGAAATTTTAATTGTTGCTGGCAAGGGACATGAAAATATCCAAGATTATGGAAAGTCAAAAAGATTTTTTTCTGACAGAGATATCATTCTTAAATCTATAAAACAAAAAAATAAAAAATTATCAAAAAGCATAAAATTAAATATTTTAAATGAAGAAAGTAATTTAAATAATTTTTTAATATCTTCAAAAATAAAAAAAGCATCAATTAACTCAAAGGAAATAAAAAAAAATGATATTTTTTTGCAATTAAAGGAAAAAAAAAAGATGGAAATTTTTTTGTCGGTGAAGCTTTTAAAAAAGGAGCTTCTATTGCAATTGTAAATAAAATTAAAAATTCAATTAAAAAAAATAAACAAATTAAAGTTTCAAATACATTGGAATTTTTGACCAAATCATCGAAAGTTGTTAGACAGAACTTTAATGGCAAAATTGTTGCAATTACAGGAAGTTGTGGCAAAACCTCTTTAAAAGAATTATTAGGCAATACTATTAACAAATATAGTACTGCAACTTTTTCACCAAAATCTTTTAACAATAAATATGGAGTTCCTTTAAGTTTATTTAATCTAAATCTAAATCATAAAAATGGAGTGTTCGAGGTAGGAATGGATAAAAAAGGAGAGATAGATTTTTTGAGCAAAATTATTAATCCAGATATTGGAGTAATAACAAATATCTCTTATGCACATGCTAAAAATTTTAAAAATATAAAACAAATTGCAACAGCAAAAAGTGAAATTATTAATAATATTAAGAAAGATGGGTCATTAGTTTTAAATGCTGATGATAAATTTTATAATTTTCATAAAAAAATAGGACTTAAAAAAAATTTAAAAATTTATTCCTTTAGTATGAAAAAAAAAGGCGATGTGTATTTATATTATATTAAAAAAGAATTAAAAAAATATAAAGTATGTATAAAAATTAATAATCAAAACAAATATTTTTTTGTAAATTCAATATACGAAAATTATTTAAGAAATTTATTAGCTTGTATTACAATATTATATATTTTAGATGATATAAATTCTTTAAATCATTTTTCATTTTATAAAAACAAGATTCTTGAAGGAAGAGGTGATATTTCAAAAATAAAATTTAGAAATAAAAATATATTCTTAATTGATGAGAGTTATAATTCTAATCCACTATCTCTTACATCTGCAATTAAAAATTTTAATTCAATTAAAGTTAAAAGTAGCAAAAAACACTTGGTAATAGGTGATATGCTAGAGTTAGGCAATCATACTAGAAAACTACATAAACAAGTTAGTAAAGTTATAAATTCGTCTTCAATTGGTAAAGTGAATGTTTTTGGCAAAGCCATAAAGGAGACCTTCAAAAAAATTACAGCTGAAAAAAGAGGCGTTATATTAAGAGAAACTTCAAAAATATTTGATTTGATTGTTAACAATTTAAATAATAATGATTATTTAATGATCAAAGGTTCAAACTTAACTGGACTGAATAAATTTGTTAAAATTTTAAAAAGGAAAAAAGTTAATGCTATATAGTCTATCATTAGAATTAATTGATACTTATTCATTTCTTAATGTTTTTAAATATTTGACAGTAAGAACTGGCCTAGCAGTATTTACCTCTTTGTTTGTTGTATTTATTATAGGAACACCATTTATAAATTTTTTTTCAACTAAAAAAATTTTAGATCCAATTAGAGAAGATGGCCCTGATGAACACACTATAAAAAAAATTGGTACGCCAACAATGGGGGGAGTTTTAATTCTAATAGGGGTATTTTCAGGTATTTTTTTATGGGGAGATTTAAAAAACATTTATATATGGTTTTTAATTTATATTGTTGCCAGTTATGGTCTTCTTGGTGCCTATGATGACTATAAAAAAATTAAATTTAGAAATTCATCTGGTATTTCATTTAAATTAAAAATTATTTCTCAAGTTTTAATTGCTACGATTGGAATATTATTTTTGAGCTATTTTTCAGAAAATACTGATTTAGAAAATTTATATTTTCCTTTTTTTAAAAACTTAATTATTAATTTAGGTTGGTTTTTTATTCCCTTTTCTGTTTTTATAATTGTTGGTTCATCAAATGCAGTTAATCTAACTGATGGTCTTGATGGTTTAGCCACTGTTCCAGTCATACTGGTTGCAGGATGTTTTGCATTTATAAGCTATGTAACAGGAAACATAGTTTTTTCCGAATATCTTCATATACCGTATATTTCAGGAGTTGGAGAAGTATCGGTATTTTTAGGAGCAGTTATAGGTTCTTGTCTTGGCTTTTTATGGTTTAATGCACCACCAGCAAAAATATTTATGGGAGATACAGGTTCATTATCTTTAGGTGGATCTTTGGGTGCGGTAGGAATAATAACTAAGCATGAAATAGTTTTAGCAATTATAGGAGGATTGTTTGTTCTGGAAGCTATATCGGTAATTGTTCAAGTATTTTCATTTAAGTTGACAGGTAAAAGAATTTTTAAGATGGCCCCTATTCACCATCACTACGAAAAAAAGGGTTGGCCCGAATCTACAGTTGTGATCAGGTTTTGGATAGTGGCTATAATTTTAGCCATGGTTGGATTGGCAACATTGAAATTTAGATAATGTATCAACTTAATAAAATTTTTTTTAAAAAAAAAATTTTAATTTATGGCCTTGGGATAAGTGGATATTCAAGTTTAAATTTTTTAAAAAAAAACAACTATGTTAAATTTTTTGATGATGATTACCAAAAATTTAAAAATAAAAATTTAAAAAAATTTTTCATATCTTCAAAAAAAATTTATAAATATAATTTTGATTATATAATTGTTAGCCCAGGTATAAATTTAGAAAAGTGCAACTTAAAAAATTTTTTAAAAAAAAATAAAAAGAAAATTTTTACTGATTTAGATATATTTTACAGCAATAATTTTAGAAATCTTATCATTGCAGTTACAGGGACTAACGGAAAATCCACAACTGTAAAATTATTGAGTGATATAATAAAAAGTACCAAAAAAGATGTAAGGTTAGTTGGCAACATTGGTAAATCAATATTAAATGAAAAAAAAATTTCAAAAAAGACTATATTTGTAGTAGAGACTTCTTCTTACCAAATAGAATATAGTAAGATTTTTAAAGCAAAATATGCTTTATTACTTAATATTAATCCAGATCATTTAGAAAGGCATAAAACTTTTAAAAATTATTTAAATGCAAAGTTTAAATTATTTTATAATCAAAAAAAAGGTGATTTTGCTTTTTTTAATAAGAAAAGTTTTTTAATTAAAAAAAAATTAAAAAATAAAAATATCAAATCTAAAATTATCAATGTAGAAGATAAATTAAATTCAAGTTATAGAAAATTAATAAAAAACGAATATTTCAATAACAAAAATAATCAGCAAAATTTATCTTATATTTTTGCTATTTGTAAAAAGTTAAAAATTGATAAAAAAAATATTATAAAAATAACTAATAGTTTTAAGGGGTTAAAATTTAGACAACAAATAATATATAATTCTAAAAAATTAACCATAATCAATGATTCAAAAGCCACTAGTTTCTCATCATCTATAAATTTAATTAATTCATTAAATAATATTTTTTGGATATTAGGTGGATTACCCAAAAAAGGAGATAAATTTAAACTAATTAAAAATAAAAAATTAATTCTTAGAGCATTTATTTATGGAAAGAAAAAAAATTTTTTTATTAAAAATTTAAAAAATAAAGTTCCATTTGAAACTTTTAAAAACTTAAAAGATGCATTTAAAAAAGTAGTTTTGGAAATAAAAAATAATAGACATCAAAAAAAGACAATTATTTTATTTAGTCCATGCTCAGCATCTTTCGATAGTTTTAAGAATTTTGAAGAAAGAGGAGAGTATTTTAATGAACTTGTGAGAAGTCAAAAAATAAGAATATGATAAAAGATAATTTATTTCAAAAACTTTACTTTGATTGGTGGAGAAACATAGATAAAACATTATTATCTGTAATTTTATTGCTGTTTGTATTAGGACTTTTTTTTTCTTTAGTTTCTACCTCACTAGTAGCCTCAGATAGACTTAACACTAATAATTATCTATTTTTTTTTAAACATTTAATATTTATTTCACTTGGCCTTGTAACAGTATTTTTTCTTTCATATTTGAATGTAGAAAAATTATATACATTATCAAAATTATTATTTTTAGTTTGTCTTATGTCTTTAATTTTAGTTCCAATTATAGGAGTTGAAGTTAAAGGTTCGACAAGATGGCTTGACTTCTCTTTTTTGCCAAAATTTCAACCAATTGAGATTTTAAAACCTTTTATAATTGTAATGATTGCTTCAATTCTAAGTTCTGAAAATAAAAGCAACTTATATTTAAAATACTTTTTAAGTTTTTTATTGATATTTCCAATAATAATCTTGTTAATATCACAACCTGATATTGGTCAAACTATTCTGATTTTTTTAACATGGCTTGCTTTAATATTTGTATCGGGAATTAATTTATTTTTATTTTTTGCATTTTTTGGATTAATGATCTCAATAATTTTATATTTAATATTTTTTGTTCCAAAATTTGAATATATTCTTATTAGAATTACATCATTTTTTGATCCCTCTTTAGGGAACAACTATCAATCAGAAAAAGCATCTGAAGCAATAATAAATGGTGGTTTTTTTGGCAAAGGAATTGGTGAAGGCGTTTTAAAAAATAAAGTACCAGAAGCACATACTGATTATATTGTATCAGTTATTTCTGAAGAATTTGGGGTAGTAATGATTTTTGTATTGCTAGTATTATTTTTATTTTTTATTTATCATATTTTTAAGAAATTATATTTAATAAACGACAACAAAGTAAAACTTATTATTGTTGGATCAAGTGTAATAATTCTTCTTCAATTTTTAATTCATCTTGGTGTAAATATTAGAATGTTTCCAACGACTGGAATGACTTTACCATTTTTAAGTTATGGGGGCTCATCAATAATTGGTACCTCTATACTTTCTGGTATAATCCTTAATCTTACAAAGAAAAATATTTTGAAATGAAAAAAAAGATTTTAATAAGCACAGGTGGTTCAGGGGGCCATGTAATTCCCGCAATTATTTTTTATGATCATCTAAAAGAAAACTTCGAAATTTTTTTAACTACAGATAAAAGAGGCGTAAGATTTATTAATCAAAATAAATATATTTTTAATATAATAAATGTACCACAACTAACAAAAAATTTTTTTAAAATACCCTTTAATTTAATTTTTTTTTTATTATCAATTTTAAAGTCAATTTTTTTTATAAAAAAAAATGAAATTAGAATAGTTATTTCCACAGGTGGCTACATGTCCTTACCTATTTGTATAGCTGCTAAAATTTTAAATTGTAAAGTTTTTTTATTTGAACCAAATATGACTATTGGAAGATCAAATTTATTTTTTCTAAAACAATGCTCTAAAATTTTCTGCTATGCAAATAAAATAAATAATTTTCCAGAAAAATATAATGAAAAGTTAGAATTAATTTATCCCTTATTAAGAAAAGAAGTTTATAATGAGAAAAAAAATTTAAATTCCAAATTTGAAAAAAAAATTATTATTTTAATATTTGGAGGAAGTCAAGGGGCAGACTTTTTACAAAATAATCTTAAAAAGTGTATGGTTGAACTTTCAAAAAACTTTGAAATATTTGTTAATCACCAAACTAATAAACAAAATTATAAAGACCTAGAGATTTTCTATAAAAAAAATGACATAAAATTTAATTTATTTGATTTTGATGAGTCTATAAATAAATTAATAACCAAATCTGATCTGTGTATCACTAGATCAGGAGCATCTAGTTTAGCTGAATTAGTTCATTTAAATATTCCTTTTATTACCATACCATTTCCTTATGCCAAGGATAACCATCAGTTTCATAATGGAATTTTTTATAAAAACAAAAATTGTTGTTGGTTGCTAGAACAAAAGAATATTAAAAATAATGAACTTTTTGACCTAATTATACGTATAATTACTGATCATAAAGATGTTAAGTCAAAAATAATTGAAATGCAAAAAATTAGTTATCAAAACACTTGGAATAATATAAACCAAAAAATATTGAGCACAATAAATGAAAATTGAATTAGCTAAATCTGAAATTATTCATTTTATAGGAATTGGTGGCATTGGTATGAGCGGCCTTGCTCTAATAATGAAAGGAATGGGTTTTAAAATTCAAGGTAGTGATATTTTGTCAAATAAAAATATTGAAAGATTAAAAAAAAATAATATTAAAGTTATTATAGGGCATAACAAAAAAAATATTAGCAAAGCAACTATCATAGTAATTTCATCAGCAATCAAAAATAATAATCCTGAAGTTTTATTTGCTAAAAAAAAACAATTACCGATTTATAAAAGAGGCGACATGCTAGGACACATTGCATCCTTAACAAAAAACATTGTAGTTGTAGGGTCACACGGAAAAACCACAACCACATCTCTTATCGCTGGAATTTTTTCTAAAACAAAATTAGACCCTACAATAATAAATGGTGGCGTTCTTAACTCTTTTGATAATTCAGCAAGATTAGGCAAAAGCAAATGGAGCATATTAGAATTAGATGAGTCAGATGGTAGCTTTATAAAAGTTCTACCCACATATTCGATTATTACAAATATAGATAGGGAACATATGGATTATTATAAGTCTATGGATAATTTGTTGGGATTATTTGAAGAATTTATTGGTAAGGTGCCGTCATTTGGAAAGTCATTTATCTGTTTAGATGATAAAAATAACAAGAAACTTGTAAATAAGATTAAGGTAAAAAATTTTTATACTTATGGGACAAATACAAAATCTCAATTTCAAATAAAAAATATTTTTCAGTCAAAAAATTATTCTAAATTTGATTTAAATATTCGATTACAAGGTAAAAAAAATAGTTTAATTAAAAATATAAAAATTCCACTAATAGGATTGCACAATATAAGAAATGCTACTGCTGCTACCGCAGTTTCCTTTATTATTGGAATTTCAAGAGATGTTATAAAAAAAGGTTTAAATGAATTTAAAGGAGTTCAAAGAAGATTTAACAAAATATTTAAATTTAGGGGAGTTGAGTTTTTTGATGACTATGCACATCATCCCAGTGAAATAAAAGAAGTATTGAATGGTGTAAAAGAGGTTTATAAAAAAGAAAGTATAATCTGTGTATTTCAGCCTCATAGAATTTCTAGGTTAAAAGATCTTAAAAAAGAATTTACTTTTTCATTTAAAAAAGCTGATGAAGTAATTTTATGTCCTATTTATTCAGCAGGAGAAAAGATTAAATTAGGGTTTAATTATTACAATTTCGCGAAAAGTATTACCAATAATTCAAAAGTCAAAACATATCTAGTTGAGGATCAGTTTGGTTTGGCAAAATTTATTAATCAGAATATTTATGGAAAAAAAATTGTAATAGGAATGGGTGCGGGATCGATCTCTAATTGGATGAAAGAATTGCCAAATTTAATATAATGCAAGAAGATATGTTAGAAAACTTTTCGAATAAAATTAATAGCAAATTTTTATTTGATTATGATTTAAAAAAGTCAAATTGGTTTAATATTGGAGGAAAAACTAAAGCTTATTTTAAGCCAGATACATTAAAAGATTTAGTTTTGTTTTTAAAAAAATTTGGAGAAAAAGAAAAAGTATTTGTTTTGGGTGCAGGCTCCAATATTTTACTGACTGATAAAAAATTTGATGGAGTAGTAGTAAAATTAGGAAAAAATTTTTCTAATTTATCATTACTTCCTAACAATCTTATTGTGGCAGGTAGTGCAGCAACAGATAAAAATCTTTCTGAGTTTGCAATGGATAATAATATTGGAGGTTTCGAGTTTTTATCATGTATACCAGGAACGGTTGGGGGTGGATTAAGAATAAATTCCGGATGTTTTGGCAAAGAATTTAAAGATATTTTAGTTTCTGTTCAAGTAGTAGATAAGAGTGGCAGTATTAAAACAATCCCATCATCAAGCATAAAATTTGGATACAGGCAAAGTCCTCTAGATAGAGATTTTATTTTTTTAAGTGCTTCATTTAAAGGAGAAAACAAAAAAAAAAATGAAATAGAAAAAACTATTAAAAGACTTAAAAATCAAAAAGATGAATCACAACCTACAAAAATTAAAACAGGAGGTAGTACATTTAAAAATCCAATAGAACAAACAGATATTAAAGTTTGGGAATTAATAAAAAAATCTATACCATTAGGAAAAAATTTTGGTGATGCCAAGATTTCAAATAAACATTGTAATTTTTTAGTTAATTCTAAAGATGCAACATTCAGCGATATGAAAAAATTGATCGAATTTGTTAGAGAAAATGTAAAATTAAAAACTGGTATAAAGTTAGAAACCGAAATTGAAATAATTGAATAAATGAAAAAAAAAAAAATATTAATTTTGAGCGGAGGAATATCAAAAGAACGGGAAATAAGTCTTGAGACTGCTAAACAAGTGAATAATACGTTAAAAAAAAAATATTTGACCTTATTGAGCGAACCAAATGATAATTTAATTAGAAATGTTAATAAATTTAAGCCCAACATTATCTTTAATGCTTTGCATGGTAGATTTGGGGAAGATGGTTATATTCAGTCAGTCCTTGAAGATCTAAAAATTAAATATACTCATTCAGGGGTTTTACCCTCATCAATTGCAATGGATAAAATTATATCTAAAGAGATATTTATAAAAAATAAAATTTTAACACCAAAATATTTAAAATTTAATTTTGATAGCAATATTTTAAAAAAAAATAAAATAACAAAGAAAATAAAATCAAAGTTTAAATTTCCCATAATAATTAAACCAATAAATGAAGGCTCGAGTGTAGATGTATACATTTGTTCCGAAAAAAATTTAATTAAAAATTTAAAAAAACTCAAAAAATATAAAGAAATATTAATAGAAAAATATATTGGGGGTAGAGAAATTCAAGTTGCAATGTTAGGTAAAAAAAAATTAGGAGCAATAGAATTAAAACCAAAAAGAAAATTTTATGACTACAAAGCAAAATATAATTCTAGTGCAAAGACCGAACATATAATTCCAGTTAATTTAAGTTTAAAAAATATGAATAAAGTTTTAAATATTGCATTTAAAGCTCATAATCTTATAGGATGCAGAGGTATTACAAGATCAGATTTTAAATTTTAT
>CACLJJ010000004.1 GCA_902607215.1 uncultured Pelagibacteraceae bacterium | reverse complement strand
GCTGCTTTGCCTATTAATTATCGGACAACAAAAGAACATCCTACTTTTTTTAATTTACCAGATAATAATGGATGTACTTGCCATACACCTCATAAAACACCATTTCCTACAGCATTAGATCCAATGCAATGTAACAGATATGAAATTGGAAAATTTGCAAAGGAGGCTTTTGATCTTGGGATAAATTATCTAGGTGTTTGTTGTGGTGCAAACCCAATGTTGATTAGAGAGGTTGCAGAGTCGGTTGGTTTAAAAGTACCGGCTAGTAAATATAAAGAAGATATGTCTACTCATATGTTGTTTGGAACTCATGAAAGAATTCCAAAACACCAGAAGGACTATATAGACAAAGCTTAAACTGAATATGGATTTCTGGAAAATATTTTTTTAACTAATGGCTCAAATTCTTTGAGTGATAATGATTTATAATTTGGATCAAAACTTTTTTGGTCCCAATTTTCACAAAAATCTAAAGTATCTTTATAGTATTTGTGACCTTTATATTTATCCCTTTGATTTCTATTTTCACCTAAATGATGTGCGTAATAATACATTTGAAACTCACCATGTTTTTGAATAATCCAATGAGTTTTTTCAGAAACATAAGGCTTTAAAACAGCGGCAGCATACTCTGAATGATTTACGGGAGCTAACTCGTCTCCAATGTCATGAAATAGTGTAGCAACAATCATTTCATCATCAGCTTTGTCATTTAATGCACGAGTTGATGACTGTAAAGAATGTTCTAATCTAGTTATTTTATAACCTTCCAAAGTATTACATAGTCCACTCATAAATTTCATTAGTCTATCAGCAGTACCTTCAATGTATTTTTTTTCGTGCTTATTTAACAAAAGATAATCTTCTTTTGAGCCATTTTTCATCTCTGTAAAATTTACTGATCCCATATTTAATTGTTAGAAGCTGTGCTCAATAAAGATAACTGAGTTACTTTATCATCTCCAAGATTATCAATTGGTTTAACAGGATACTCTCCAGTAAAATAGTGATCTGTAAGTTGAGGATATGTATTATTTCTTTTATCAAATCCCATTGCTCTATACATTCCATCAACAGATAAAAATTTTAAAGATTTTGCATTTATATATTTGCAAATTTCATCATTACTTTTATTTGCAGCTAAAAGTTCTTTTTTTGTAGGTGTATCGACACCATAAAAGTCTGGAAATTTTATTTCTGGAGAAGCAATTCTAACATGAACTTCTTTAGCACCAGCATCATAAAGCATATTTACTATTTTGTGGGAAGTAGTTCCTCTTACGAGTGAATCATCAACTAAAATAATTTTCTTATTTTTAATTGATGATTTATTAGCATTTAATTTTAATTTAACTCCTAAACTTCTTATTTTTTGTACTGGTTCAATAAAAGTTCTTCCAACATAATGGTTTCGTATTATACCAAGTTCAAAGTTTTTACCCACATGTTGGCTATAGCCAATCGCAGCAGCATTTCCAGAATCTGGAACTGGCACTATCAAATCTCCTTCTACATTTGTTTCTTTAGCAAGTTCATTACCAAAATTCTTTCTATATTCGTAGGCACATTTTCCATTAAGGATACTGTCAGGTCTTGCAAAATAAATATATTCAAAAACACACGGTCTTGTTTTTTTAATCGGAAAAGGTTTAATACTTTTTAGCTCATCATTTTCTATATAAACAATTTCACCATTTTCTACATCTCTAATAAATTTTGCTCCTATAATATCTAGTGCACAAGTTTCTGATGCAAAAACATAGGAATTTTTTAATTTTCCAATTACTAAAGGTCTTATTCCGAATGGATCTCTTACTCCAATTAAAGTGTTTTGCGTAAGCATCACTAAGGCGTAGCCTCCTTGAATTTGAAATAGCGCATCGACTACTTTATCAATTGTCTTATTTCTTTTTGATTTTGCAATTAATTGAACGATTGTTTCCGTATCAGATGTTGTGTGAAAAATTGCACCATCTTCGACTAACTTAGTTCTTAGATTAATTGCATTTGTTAAATTTCCATTATGAGCAACTCCAATTCCGCCAGCATTGGTATCTGCAAAAAAAGGTTGTACATTTCTTATTGTTGTTCCGCCAGTAGTACTATATCGATTATGGCCTATAGCGTAATTACCAGGTAAATTTTTTAATACCCCTTCTTTATTGAAGTTATCACCAACCAATCCAAATCTTTTTTCTGAATGATATTTTTTACCATCAAAAGAAACAATACCGCATCCTTCCTGACCTCTATGTTGTAATGCATGCAATCCTAAAGCTACCAGGGTAGAGGCATCAGTGCTATTACTAATTCCAAAAACTCCACATTCTTCTTTTATTTTTGGATTATAATTCTTCAATTTTTTCTTTAGATTCTTTATATTTTTTCTCATTTGGGAATTCTTTAATTAGATAATTACTACCTTTTTTTACATATGGAAAGGTCAATGATTTATTAATACTTAATGGCCAATTTTTATGGTTATAGAATATATTTATGGTTGCAAATATACACACACAAATAATATATCCCCTTACGAATCCGAAAAAGAATCCAAATACTGTATCAAGTTTTCCAAGCCCAGAATATTTAACAGCTTTACTTATTCCTTTATTTATCATCAATATTACAAAAATAACTAGAACAAAAATTGAAACCCCTAAAACAATATCTATAACATATTGGTTATCAATAATGTCTTTTACATAAGGTTTTACTCTAGGAAAAATAATAAGCGTTACAACATAAGCCAACAACCATTTAGAAGCTGCTAGAATACTTAGTACAAAACCTTTTTTAGAACATTTAATTAAAGAAAGAACTGTAAAAAAAATATAAATTAAATCAAAACCCGAAACTTCATTATAAAAATTTTTTAATATTTCCATCATTAGCTAAGCTTTGCACTAAAAGGCTTAGTAATTAATATTAGTGAGGGTAAAAGAGTTAAGACAGAAATCATTGCTAATAACATAGCTATGCCAGTAAAAACTCCAAAATAAATAGTGGGAATAAAATTAGAAAAAACTAAAATTGAAAAACCAAAAACAATAGTAATAGAAGTATTAAGTATTGCTATTCCAACTGTTGAGTGACACAATTTTAATGTATCCTCATAATTATTTGTTTTGCTAAACTCTTCTCTAAATCTATAAATATAGTGAATACTGTTATCAACTGCTATACCAATGGTAATGGCGGCAATGGTTATAGTCATCATGTCTAGAGGTATGCCTAATAATCCTATTATTCCTAAAATAAAAAATGCGGCAATAAAGTTTGGAACTACACCAATTAAAGACAGTTTTATATTTTTGAATAATACTAAAAACATTAAAAAAATTCCTATCATAACAAAGCCCAAAGTTAGTATTTGAGATTTAAATAAACTTTGCAAAAGATTATTAAATAAGATTAAAACTCCTGCTAATTTAAACTCTTCATTTTTAAATCCAAGTTTATTTTCCAAATCATATTGAATTTTATTTATTAAATCATTTCTTCTTAAATTTTTTTCTGAATCTTTAATTCTTAAACTTATTCTCGCTTCATTATCTTCAATAGAAATATAAGGGTCGACGATCTCTTTTTTTATGTTGTCTGGAATTTTAGTATAAAGAACTCCCATTTCTAAACTTCCAAGTGGTTTATTGTTGTTTAATTGAGTTGCTACCTGAATGATTGAAGAAAAAGACAAAACCTTACCAATAAAAGGTAATTCTTCTAGATAATTATGAACTTTTTCAATTTTATCAATTTTATCTTTTGTAAACCAGTATTTTCTATCATCTTGTTCTTCTTCCTCGCCCCAATCTTCAAATTCATCATCATTATTTTTTGTTACATTTTTTTGTGTAGATGGAAATTTTAAAATTATTTCAAGTGGAGTAGTGCCTCCTAACTTATCATCAATAAGTTTCATACCTTTATAAATTTCAGTCTTTTTATTAAAATAATTAATAAAACTATTTTCCACTTCTAATCGACTAATGCCTATTACACTTAAAACAATAACTAAACCTGTTACTGAAAAAATTGTTATTTTATTTTTTATTGAAACTTTTCCAAAAAATTCAGTTATTTTTGAATGACCTTGTTCTTTAATAGTTGTTTTTTCCGAAGATAAAAAATTTAATATTGTTGGCAATAAAGTAAAAGTGATTATAAATGATGTGATTAAACCCAAAGACATCATCCATCCAAAATCAATAATTGGTTTAATTTCACTAAAAATTAATGATAGAAAAGCACAGATTGTAGTTAAGACAGTGTAAATTATAGGCCAAAACATTTTAGAAGTAGTCATTAAAATTATTTCTGAGTTATTTAAATTAGGATTATTTTTTTTTAATTGTAAAAAACGTGTGCTCATATGAATATTCATTGCCATTGTTAAAATTAGCATTAAAGCGATAAAGTTTGAGGATATTACGGTAACTTTCCAACCCAACAAACCTAGAAGTCCAGTCATAATTAAAACAGAAAAGAAGCAACTACTTATTGGAACTATGATCCATACTATTTTTCTAAAAACAAACCAAAGCGTTGCAATAATAAATAATAAAACTCCTATACCAAAAACAATAATATCACTTTTAATAAATGTCATCATGTCATCAGCAATCATAGGTATTCCACCAAGATGAATTTTTCCTACTCCACCATAGGTTTTAATCACTTCTCTAATTTGAAGAATATTCTCGTGATTTTTTTTCTTTAAAGCGTCTTTATAATTTTCAATTTCTTTTTTATTTTTTAATTCTTTTAATTTTTCATCTTTTTTAAGATTAACAATAATTCCAGTAGTTTTTCCATCTTCGCTTATTACAAAATTTCTAAAAACAGGACTATTTAAAATTTCATTAAAACCTCTTTCTTTATCAATGCCTTCACTTTTTAATGTACTAAAATTTTTGAGTCTTTCAGTTAATGTTTCATCTGTACTATTTAATAATGGAATATCTAATAGAGTTATAACACTATGCACCCAGTCTAAGCTTTGAATTTTATACTTTAAACTCAGAAGGTTGTTCATTGAACTTTCGGAAATCATGGCTTCTTTGGGAGTATAAGTTAAAACTAAAAATTCTTTTGCCCCATATCTTTCGGTAACTTCTCGTAAATATTTTAAATCTGGATCGCCCTCAATTAAAAGGGTATCAGATGAAGCATCTAGTCTAAAATTTTTAGAAAAATATCCAAATCCTAATAATGCAACAATTAAAAGTATAAAAATTGCTTTAGGTTTTTTAAGAACATTATTTTGATATAAATGTGCAAACATTTAGTACCATTATATATTTTAAATTAACTATTTTGAGTATCTTTAAATTTGGTAAACATCGGCTCAAATTCAAGCATTACATTACCTGTTGGTCCATGTCTTTGCTTACCTATTATGATCTCAGCTAAATTCGATACTTCATTCATTTTTGCTTGCCATTCAGCATGTTCAACTGTTGCAGGCCTAGGTTCTTTGTTTTCAAGGTAATATGCTTCTCTATATACAAACATTACAACATCAGCATCTTGCTCAATTGAGCCAGATTCTCTTAAATCCGATAGTTGTGGTTTTTTATTATCTCTTAGCTCAACAGCTCTAGATAGTTGTGATAGAGCCAAGACTGGAACAGATAGTTCTTTTGCAAGTGCTTTTAAACCTTGAGTAATTTCAGAAATTTCTTGCACTCTTCCATCT
This sequence comes from uncultured Pelagibacteraceae bacterium, assembly GCA_902607215.1. Lineage (GTDB taxonomy): Bacteria > Pseudomonadota > Alphaproteobacteria > Pelagibacterales > Pelagibacteraceae > Pelagibacter. The sequence goes on along the minus strand of CACLJJ010000004.1, from coordinate 39,681 downwards.
TTAAATGTATGAACAGCTCGCATTAGCTGTATGTAATCAACTACTATTAAATCCAATCCATAAATTCTTTTAATTCTTCTTGCCCTAGTGCTTAAAGCAGCAATGCTTATTGCAGGCGTTTCATCAATATATAGTGGTAATTCTGAAATATTTTTTGAAGTTTCAATAAACTTATCAAACTGCTCATCAGAAATTCTTCCTCTTCTTATATCATTCGATTTAATTCTGGACTGTTCAGCTAAAATTCTTGTTGATAGTTGTTCAGAAGACATTTCTAAGGAAAAAAAAGCAACAGAAGATTTTTTTCCACTTTCCTGCAATTTTTGAGCTGCATTAAAAGCAATATTTGTTGCAAGTGCAGTTTTACCCATTGAAGGTCTTCCTGCTATAATCAATAAATCTGAATTATGTAACCCTCCAAGTCTATCATCTAAATCTCTTAAACCTGTTGGTACGCCAACAATACCTTCTTCATTTTTATAAGCAGTAGAAGCCATTTCTATTGTTAGTTTTACAGCTTCATCAAATTTAACTAATGAGGTTTTAAAAGATCCTTTTTCAGCTAAATCAAATAATAATTTTTCAGAATTTTCTATAATACTTTGTCCACTTGTATTTAAATCATTTAATTTTGCAGTATCAATTGTATTTTCAGAAATTTTTATTAACTCTCTTCTTACAAACATATCATAAATTATTTTTGAATATTCAATTGCCTGTCTCGTAGATGTTGAAAACTTTGTGACTTTTACAAGATACTCTGGAACATTGATTTCATCTTTTTCATTTTCAAAATAATTTTTTAAGGTTATTGGATTTGCCAACATTCCTTTAAAAATTAAATTTTCAATTGCAGCAAAAATTTTTTGATGCATCGGGTCATAGAAATTTTTACTAGATATAATTGTGTTTATCTCATCAAATATTTCATTTATTAATAAAATCGATCCCAAGATAGATTGCTCAGCCTCAATATTATTTGGGAGTTCTTTAAAATTATTTGTAATTACGCTTAAACTTTTTTCCATATTAAGTTAAGAATATAGAAATTTAAAAAATTACATATCTAAAAAAAATTCTGGGGATAATATTGTATAATTATTGAACTGTATCAGCTGCAATAACTTTAATTTTTATTTTAACTTGAACTTCAGAGTGTAGATTAATCAAAATATCAAACTCACCTAGGGATTTTATATCGTTCATTAGTTGTATCATTGATGGTTTAATATCAATTTTGTCTTTTTCCAAAATTATTTTTGATATTTCGGTAGGCTTTACAGAACCATAAAGTTCGTTATTTTCAGTACTTAGTTTTTTGATTGTATATTGTTTAGATTTTAATTTTTCAGATACATCATTTGCGGATTTCTTTTTCTCTAAATCTTTTTTATTTAGTTCATTTTTTATTTTTTCAACTTCTTTTATATTTTCTTTTGATGCATAAAGAGCTTTTTTATTTGCAATTAAAAAATTTCTTGCAAATCCTCTTTTGACATCGATTACTTCTCCAATAGAACCAATTTTTGTAATATTTTCTAGTAAAATAACTTTCATTAAATCAATGCAAGGTTACGAGCTCTTTTAATTGAAAGTGAAAGCTCTCTTTGTTTTTTTTGACTAACATTCGTAATCCTAGAAGGTAAAATTTTACCATTTTCAGAAGTATATTTTTTAAGCAGTTTAATATTCTTATAATCAACTACAGGCGCACCTTTAATAGAAAGTGGACAAGATTTTTTAAATTTATATTTATTTGGCTGAAAAATACTTAATTTTGCAAAGTTACTTTGTGACCTCTTTTTATTACTATTTCTTTTTTTGTACATTAATTTTTTTCTTTATTTTGATTTTCTGATTTTTTTTTCTCGTTATCATCTTTTATATCAAAATAATTTGTTTCTAGATCAAATTTTTTAACTTTAACTGTTAAATATCTTAATAGATTTTTATCCATACTTTCATTCTCTTCTAAATCAGAAATAATTTTTGTTGGACCTTTAAATTTAAAATGAATGTAGTTACCTTTCTTGTTCTTTTTAATGATGTATGAGAGATTTAAAAGTCCCCAGTTTTGAGTTTGTAAAATTTCACCCTCATTTTTTTTAACAATTTTTGAGTATTTTTCTGTTAATTGTTTTATCTGGGAAGACGTTACATCTTGTCTTGCTACTATAGTATGTTCGTATAAGTTCATAATTGTTATTTTATAAAAAATGAGGATATACTATTATAATTCTTTAAATACAATACTTAAAACCATAATTAAAAAATAATAAATTATATGTTTTCTGTAATATTTCCAGGTCAAGGCTCTCAAATAGTAGGTATGGGTAAAGAGCTATATTCAAAATATGATACTATTAAAAAGCTTTTTAAAGAAGCAGATGAAATATTAGGGTTTTCAATCTCAAACTTAATTTTACAGGGGCCAAAAGAAGAATTGGATCTTACAGAAAATACGCAACCAGCAATTTTTTTACTAGGATATTCAATTTTTAATTTATTAAAAAATGAACATTCTATGGACTTAAGCAAAGGCAAATATTTTGCAGGACATTCATTAGGGGAGTATACAGCTTTAACTTCAGCTGAAGGATTAAGTTTTTCGGATACATTAAAAATATTAAAAATAAGAGGAATCGCTATGCAGACAGCGGTACCAAAAGGCGAAGGTGGTATGGTGGCAGTGCTAGGTTCTGAGATTGGTAAAATTGAAGATATTATCAATAATAATAAAGAAAATTATGAGTGTTTTATAGCAAATGATAACTCCAATGGGCAGTTGGTGGTAAGTGGAAAGATTAATGACTTAGATAAATTTATTTTAGATTTAAAAAAAAATACTATCAAAAATATTAAATTACCAGTAAGCGCACCTTTTCATTGTAAATTAATGCAAAAGGCAAGAGATATAATGAAAATTGAAATTGAAAAAATAAATTTTAGTGAACCAAAAAATATTTTAATATCTAATGTAACTGGCAAAGAAGTTTCGAAATCATCTGAAATTAAAGACTTATTAATCAAACAAATTGTGAGTAAAGTTCGTTGGCGAGAAAGTGTTAAATATATGATTGATAATGGTATTAATCAATTTATTGAAATTGGACCTGGTAAAATATTGTCGGGACTTATTAAAAGGATAGATAGAAATGTAAAAGTTAATGCAATAAATAATGAAGAAGATATAAGTATGGTTAAAATAAATGATTAATTTTAAAGGTAAAAAAATATTAATTACAGGAGCTACAGGCGGAATAGGCAATGCTCTTGTAAAAAAATTTTTATCCTTAGATGGTACCGTCTTAGCAACTGGTACAAATATTGAAAAATTAGATTCGTTAAAAAAAGAATTTCCAAATATTAGTGTATTAAAATTTGATATTTCAGATCATTCAAAGATAGAAGATTTTATTGAAAATGTATCATCACAATTAGTTGGTTTAGATGTTTTAGTAAATAATGCAGGCATAACAATGGATAATTTATCTTTAAGAATGAAAGATGAGGAGTGGAAAAAAGTAATTGATGTAAATTTGAGCTCAACTTTTTATTTATGTAAGCATGCAATAAAAAAAATGTTAAAAAATAAATATGGAAGAATCGTAAATATAACTTCTATAGTTGGACATACTGGAAACTTGGGCCAAGCAAATTATTCAGCTTCAAAAGCTGGGATGGTTGCAATGTCAAAAAGCTTAGCAATAGAGTACGCAAAAAAAAATATTACAATCAATTGTGTTTCACCGGGTTTTATTCAATCAAAAATGACTGATAAAATAGTGGAAAGTATTAAAGCAGTTTTAACTTCAAGAATTCCTATGAGCAAGCTAGGAACAGGTGAAGATGTATCAAATACGGTCGCTTTTTTATCATCAGACGCAGCCTCTTATATAACTGGTGAGACAATACATGTTAACGGAGGCATGTATATGGCTTGACAAAGTTGAGTAATAATCTATTAACGAAAATATAACAAAAAGGATTAAATTAATATGTCTGATGATATTTCAAGCAAAGTAAAAAAAATTGTAGCAGATCATTTAGGAATCGATGAAGCAAAAGTATCTGAAGATTCGAGTTTTATTGATGATCTTGGTGCGGACAGCTTAGATACTGTTGAATTGGTAATGGCTTTTGAAGAGGAATTTGGTTCAGAAATCTCTGATAGCGAAGCTGAAAAAATTTTAACAGTTGGAGATGCAATAAAATTTATTGAGAGTAAAAGTAATTAATTTGAATTAATGTCCTCAAATAAAGATGGGATAATTGTTATATTATCATCACCATCCGGAGCAGGAAAAACTACTTTAGTAAATCTAATATCACAGAAAAAAAATTTTATTAATTCGGTTTCACACACAACAAGAAAACCTCGAAGTAACGAGGTGCATGGAAGAGACTATTTTTTTGTCAGCGATGAAGAATTCAAAAATTTAATAAAAAATAATGAATTTTTAGAATACGCAAACGTATTTAACAACCTTTATGGAACCATCAAAAAACATGTTTTAGAAAACTTAGAAAAGGGAAATAATGTTATATTTGATATAGATTGGCAAGGAACAGAACAAATTAGATCTCAAGATATTAAATATAAAATAATTACTTTTTTTGTTTTGCCACCAAGCAAAGAAATTTTATACGAAAGATTAACAAATAGAGACATGAAAGATAAGTTGATCGCATCTGAAAGAATGAAAGAATTTTACAAAGATGTTAAACATTGGGTTAACTACGATTATGTTGTTATTAATGATGATTTAAATAGATGTTATAAGGAAATTTCACGCATTATTGATTCTTCATATGTTGATCGTAAAAAGATTAATTATGATAAGAATTTTATAAAAGAACACATAAAAAAATTAACTTCTTAAATTTTCATATTCTTTTGTTAATTGGTAAAAAACTTCAGGAGAAACATTTTGAGGTCTTAAATCCAAATTTAATTTTAACTTTTTTGAGATATCTAGACTATTTTTAAACAATATGTTCATAGGTTTTTTGATTTTTTTTCTTCTTTGGTTAAAAAAAACACTCGTAACATATTCCAAATTCTTTGGATTTATTAATTTAACTGAAGGAGTCTTAGGATTAAAAATTAAAAGAGAGCTTGAAATTTTTGGTTTTGGCAAAAAAGAATTTGGTTTTATATCTATCACTTTTTCAATGTCGAATTTCCAGTTTGCAAGTATTGAAAATCTTCCATAATTTGATGTGTTAACTTTGGCCAATATTCTATCAGCTAATTCTTTCTGAAACATAAAGATTAATTTCTTAAATTTAAATTTATTTTTATTAATTATGAATTTTGCTAAAATTTGAGAAGAAATATTGTAAGGCAAATTTCCAAAAATAATTGATTTTTCATTTAGCAAGCTATTTTTTGAAAATTTTAAAATATCATCATTAATAATATTTAAATTTTCAGGAAATTTATTTTTTAACAAATTTACTAAGTTTTCATCTTTTTCAATTAAATATATTTTTTTTGGGTTTTTTTTTATTAAAAATTCTGTAAGATTTCCAGTTCCCGGTCCTATTTCTAAAATTTCATCGTATTTTTCAATTTTAGTTGAGTTTGCAATTGATTTTAAAATATTTTTATCTACTAAAAAGTTTTGCCCAAGACTTTTTTTGGCTTTAAATATCACGTAAATTTTTTATAAAATTAATAGCTTCAATTAAACTTGTTGGTGTTGATAAGTTTTTGCCAACCATTTTATTATTAGGGCCATGATCAAGAGTAATTCTAATAAAAGGTAGACCAATAGTTATATTAATAGCTTTAAATCCATACAATGTTTTAAATGGAGTTAAAACTTGATCATGATACATGCCTATAATTACGTCACAAAGTTTATAATTTTTTTTTAAAAATATTGTATCAGCAGGATGAGGTCCTGTAATTTTTATGCCATTTTTTTTTAATTGTTTTACCGCTGGCGTTAAAATCTTTTCCTCTTCAGAAAATTTATCAGAAGTTTCACAATGTGGATTTAACCCAGTTAAAGCAATATAAGGATTCATTTTTAAATGTTTTTTATAGAATTTATTAATTTTTTTTACTTGAAAAATAATTTTTTCTTTTGATATTTTCTTAAATATTTTTTTTAGAGGAAGATGTGTTGTAATTGGACTGACAGCTAGTTTTTTATTATAAATTAACATTACTTCTTCATTAGTTTTATTAGTTTTTGCAGCAAAATATTCAGTCATGCCTGGATATTTTTTTTTTAAAAAAAATTTTTTATCTATTGGCCCATTTATTAATGCTTTAGCACCTTTTTCTTTAATTATTTTGATAGCTAAATTACAACAATTATTAATATAATTATTTGATTTTGAGGAAATTTTATCAAATGTTTTTTTGAAATTAAAATTAACATTTAAAATATTTATTTTCTTGTTATCTATTTTAATTTTATTAATTTCGTTATAAAATATTTCATTAATTTTTAAATTATAATTTAATCGAATCATTTGTTTGTAAAGAACTTTTTTTGAAGCAATTAAAATAATTGGATTTTTTATATTTTTAAAAAATTTTTTTTTAAAAGTTTTAAAAAAAATTTCAAAAAACACACTATAAGGTTCACCTGCAACAATAATAATGTTATTATTTTTCATAAACTTTAGTGTCCAATTCTATTTTTTTAAAATAAATTGATGAATACTGAGTAAATTGTTTATTTGTTTCGTAGGCGATTAATTTTTTTAATTCTTCTTCTAGGGATAAATTATTCTTAATCTCTCTCTTATCTTTAATCATTAAAATCATTTTTCCATTTGGTACATTAATAGGATCACTATATTCACCTAAATTTAATTTGTTAATATTGCCAATTATGATTTTTGAAAGTTGATTTTCATTAACCCAACCAATTTTTCCACCATACATTGCAGATTTTGAATTACTTAAAATATTAGCGGTACTTTCGAAACCTATTTCATTTATACTTTTTTTAATTTCATCATACTTATTTTCAAATTCTTTTATTGTATTAGCTGAAAATACTATTTCATATAATAGATACTGGTTTAATGAATTTATTTTTTTGCTAATTTTTTTTTTCAAATCATTTTTTAACTTATTTTCATCAATTATAATTTTATCGTTGTAAAATTGGTATATTAATTGATTCCAAAGAATTTCAATTTCAATTTTTTTATTTATAAATTCTTTGTTCAGACCAATTTTTGAAATTAATTTATTAAATTCATCTCCATCTGATATACCAAGTTTTTTCATTAATTGATCTATATTTCTATTTATTAATTGATCAGTTGTTCCAAGTTTATAATATTTTTTAATTTCAATTTCTTTTATCTTTTCTTTTATGATTGATTTACTTGCATACTGAACCATATCCTTCTTACTGATTTCACTTAATTTTTGATTTATTAAAAGCAGAAATTTAATTTCATTGTTTATTGAAACATTTGTTATGGGAATATTTTCAACAACATAAATAATCGAAATTTTTTCTGATGTAATTACATTTGTTTGTAAGATAAAAAAAATTAGTATTGAATTAATAATTAATTTAATCTTATTAATCATTATTTTAAATTAGTAGTATTTATTTTTGTAAAAGGAACAATTGTTAATGAGAAAAACAATTGTTCTTCTGGCTCGATATCAGAGTCAGAATAGAATGTTTTGTTATATTCTAATGCTGCTTTTAAACAGTCATTTTCATATTGATAAACCAAATTGTAAAATTCTGTTAAACCAATTTCTCTATTTCTTCTTGTTGAAAATATTAATGAGTTGTTTTCATCAAACGAATATGATGTGTTATTGCTAATAAAACTTTTATTTCCTACCAAGGCGCTTTCTTCAAGATATTCAAAAGTTGTTACAAAATTGTTAACAGAAATATCAGCAAGAACTGAATTATAATTTGTTTTATCAAAATTATTGTCCATCATAAAATTATATTCAAAATTAAGATTATTGATTAAGTTAAATTTTACCCTACCAATAATATCTGAATACTTGTTATTTAATGTACTACTAGTTGGTAAATCAGGATTTGATTCACTTCTAATCACTTGAGCCACGTCTATAGATAGTTTTTCATTTTGATTTTTATCCTTTTTTATATATTCAAGACCTATTGTTAAAGACTCTCCACCCTCAATACCATCATCAATAGAAATTCTATTAAAAGAATTAACATTAGTTGTATCTAATCGTCGGTTTTCTGAAGCGATGTTTTTTGTTTTATTTGGACTATATCGAAAAGATATATTTGGTTTTAAAAGATTATCATAAATTTTACCTTCTTTTTTAAGTGGATAACTTAAGTTATACATTAAATTAGATAAAAGTTGATTTTTTGAATGACTTTCATTATTAGAACCAACTTTATATCTGGTATTTGGATTTTTGATTTGAAGCTTATAATTTTTTACAATACCATTTCCCCCAAACATTGATGGTGAGCTATATGTTAAATCATTTATTAAACTTTGTTCATATTTATTTGTTTCGTATTGTTTTTGGTAAATACTCGATGAGAAATTTAACCCTCCATTCAAATTAAAAGTTTTTTCTAAATCTTTCGAATAGTTTAGATTTGGATATATTATTTCATATCTATCATGGTCATTTTTTGCAAGATCTTCGTAAGTTTCAAAGCTAATATTTAACAAACTATCATTATTATATCCATTATATTCTACAAATGTGTGCATAAGAGTTTCATTTTTAATTAATGGTGAATTAATTGTATATTTTTTTAGATAAGTATCGTTTGTGACTTGTTCTAAATTTATTTCTAAATCATTTTCTTCAAAAAAAGAATTTTGAAGATTTAATTTTGTATTTGAAAAAAAATGAGATTTTGATGTTTGTTGACCATCAGTAAAAACTGATGTGAAAACACCAACGTCCATAATATGATTATAGTTTTTTTCAACACGTCGATATTCATTTTGTAAAATTAATTTTTTATCAGAAAATATCCTTGGGGTAAAAGTTAGATCTTTATTGTCTGCTAAGACTTTAAAATAAGGTATTTGTAGTGAAATTCCTGCATTAGAAGATTCTGAAAACCTTGGTATTAGAAAACCAGATTGTCTTTTAACAGTTGGATCAGGATGAAAAAATTTAGGAAAATAAAATATTGGCTTATCATATACTTGCAACCAAGCATTTTGATAAGTTATAATTTTTTTATTTTTATCGTGAGTTATTTTTTTAGCTTTAATTGTCCACGGAGGACATCCATCTCTTCTTTTGCATGTTGTAAAAATTCCCTTTGAAACTTCAGTTTTATCCGAATTACTTTCTAAAATATTTCCATATAATCTTGGTTCATTTTTTTTATTCCCAAACAAACCTTTACTGAAAAAATATTTGGCATTTTTACCATAAATTTGTTTATTTTTTAAATCGCCGAAAAAATTTTCAAAAGTAGTTTTATTACCTATATGATCTTTAAAGGTAACATGTTTACTTTTTAAAATCTCGTCAGGAATCAAAAATAAAAAATTTTTAGAAGTAAAATTATTATTATAATTATCAGTTATATTTGTAGAAGCTTCTGAAAAAATTTCTTTTTTATTTCTTAAAAAAATTATATTCTCAGATTTAATTGTGTATTCATCTTTAACAAATATTATTGTTTCATCGTAACTTATTATTTTTTCTAATTTTTTTAAATAATCTATTTTATTTGTTCTTATTTTAGTTTGATTATCTAAATCATTAATAACTACATTTCCTCTTAATTTTAGAAGTGAAGTTATTTTATTGTAATCAAATTTATCTGCTGTAATTACAGTATTGTCTGAAGTAGTAACTTTTACTCCTAGATCTGAATATAATCTATTTCCATTTTCTAAAATTTTTATTTCCGCACTTTCAAAAAAAAATTCTTCACTTTTAGTATAATTTTCAAATATAAAAAAAAAGCAAATTATTAAAAAGACGATTTTAAAATTTTTAATCATAATTTATTTTTCATTTATGTTTACAAGTCCTATTGTGCAAAACAGTGAAATAATAATTAAGGGCAACCATATAGATACGGCTTCTGGTAATTTTTCATTCTGTCCTAGTAGAATTGAAAAATAGTTAACATAGTAAATTAAAACTGAAAAAAGAGTCCCTAAAATTATATGAAAAATTTTTGACTTATTTCTTTTGATGTTAAGCATTATGGTAGAACTAAAAAGAGTCATTAAAGTGAGATAAAAAGGGTATGAAAGAAGCTTTTGGTAATGAATATTGATATTAGTCAAAGAATATCCAAGTTTTTTGTAATCTTTTTTAAGGTCATTTAATTCAAAAAAATTTAGAGATGAAAGATCTGAAAATAGGTTGTTTATTTGTTGTGAATTAAAACTACTTTTAAAAATGATATTTTCCTTTAACTCTATACCACCAGTGCTCTTTGAAAAATTACCTTTTTTTATGATCCAGTTTTTTTTTTCAATATTAATTTCATCGGCTACAATATTTTTTAAAATTTGATAATCTTTTGAAAATTGGTTAATAGTAACATTTTTCAGAATTTTATTTTCAATTTTTTCTGCATTTATAATATTTATTTTGTTATCAACTTCATCTTTAATCCATAATCCATTTTCCGTGACAATTGCCAAATATTTATTATCTTTTGAATAATTGTTTTTTATATCCAAGTACATAAATTTTAAGTTTGAAGAGAGATTATAAAATATAATAATTATGAATATTGATAAAATAAGTGAAAAAAAAGATAATAATGAAATTATTTTAAAATTACTAAGACTAATTTTTTTAAATATATCTAATTCTTCTTTATCTAAAAGTCTTATAAAGAAAAATTGTGTAGCAATAAAAAAAATAAAAGGAAAAGTTTCATAAACAACTGATGGAGCATTTAAAAAAGTTAAAAGGAAAGGAAATATAAAGCTCGACTCGACGTTTTTAAAAAAAGAAACTTCCTCAAAAATATTTAAAATAATAGTAAGTGAAAAAAAAGCTAAAAAAACAAAAGAAAAAATTTTAGTATACGATTTAATTATATATGTTTGATAAACTTTAATCATAGTTTTACTCTAAGTTTAAATAGTAAATAAAGATAACTAATCAGGAATATAATTACGGGTAAAACTAAAAAAAGTATTGTTGTTAAATTGTTTGTAATATATCGAGCTGAAATTTCAGAAATTACAAGTATAAAAAAACCTGTAAAGAATAAAGTGTACTGTATTCTGGAATAATTAAAATAATCCTTATTAAATAAAATAATTAATGATGCAACTAAAACAAGTCCTGGAATAAAAAATGGTTTTACAATTCTTTTAAAAACCTCTTCTCTAATATCAGCTTGAGCCCTGTGGCTACAAACTAAAAACCCGGTCGCAGATTTAAAATTTTTATTCAAATATAAATTATATAAACAATTTACTAAATGCTTTGTCTTAACTTCTTGAACTTTTGGAAATATGGTAGTATTAGTAACATACTTCGATAAATTAATTTCTGTTTTTCTAAAACCAAAAGTAGTAATTTTATTAGAATCTATATCAATTAAGCTACCATCAACTAACACCAAATAATTATTTTTATTTTTAAATAAAAAACTTCCTTTTTTTGCATAAATTATTTGTGATTTTTCAGCACTGATTTGATCTTTTAAATATATATTTTTTAATTTTCCATCATTAGTTTTTGTTTCAACGAAAATTGTTAGATTTTTGACCGAGTCAATAAATTTTTTTTCTTTTATTAGGCTTGGAAAATAATCAATATTTGAAGTTCTTATATAATCTCTGGATAAATCTAAGGAATTTGGAACCAGAAACATTTTAAAGAAAAGTTGAAATAATAATAATAATACTGAAAAAATAATTAGTTTATTAATAAAGTTAATTTTATTAATTCCAATGTTCCAAAAAATTACTAGTTCATTTTTTAATTCATATTTACTTAAAATGTAAAAAATAGAGATAAATATGGAGAAAGGTATTATACGTGTGAATATTTTAGGAAAGTTTAATAAAGTTACTAAAAAGTAAGTTTTTAGACCATGCCCATCTTCTGAAATATAGTCCAAAAAATTTACTGCCTGTACTACCCAAATTATTAGAGAAAGACTTAACGTAATTAGTAATAAAAATTTGGTTACATCTATAAATAATTTGTTAAAAACGATTTTTTCATTGAAATTTAGCATGATAATATTTATATACTTTCAACTTAAAGTTTATATTTTAAATACAACTTAAAGTACATATTTATAAAAAATGTCAATAAAAATAAGCTACAAAAAGGGTATTAGCGAAAAACTTATTAAAAATTATGTTTTGTTTGCTAATGAAGAATTTAAAATTAATGGATTAAGCAAACTTTCATTAAGTAAACAATCAAGTCAAATTAACAAAACTATCATTTCCAATAGGTCTAAAACCAAAGATTTTGTTTCTTTTAACTTAAACCCTGGTCAAAAAATAATATTAATTAAATTAAAAAATAATCAATCCGCTTTAGAAAATGAGAAAAAGGGTGGTGTATTTTATAATTTTATTAAATCAAATTCTACTTTAAGTTTAACTTTGCTTGAAAAAAATATTAAAGAAACGCAATCCAAAAATAAAAATTTTTTAGATGAATTTTTACATGGGACTCAATTAAAATCATATGAATTTAATAAATATAAAACAAAAAAAAAAAGCGAAACAGTCGAAATAAATATTTCTATTAAAAATAAGCCTTCGATACTTAACAAAAATAATAGATTTAATTCTTTAATTGAAGGAACTAATTTAACTAAAGACTTAGTTTCCGAACCAGGAAATATTTTACATCCAGATGAATATGCAAAAAGATTAATGAAGTTAAGAAAACTTGGACTAAAAGTTACAATATATGATGAAAAAAAATTAAAAAAATTAGGGATGAATGCTTTGCTAGGAGTAGGCCAGGGAAGTATAAGAGGTTCTTATCTAGTAACTATGGAATGGAACGGAAAAAAATCAAAAACTAAACCTTTAGCATTTGTAGGAAAAGGTGTTTGTTTTGATACAGGAGGAATTTCATTAAAGCCAGCAAAGTTTATGGAGGATATGACATATGATATGGCAGGTTCGGCCGTTGTGGTAGGATTAATGAAAAATTTTGCATTAAGAAAAGCAAAAATAAATGCCGTAGGAGTCGTTGGGCTTGTTGAAAATATGCCAGGAGGTAATGCTCAAAGACCTGGTGATATTGTAAAATCCTATAGCGGAAAAACTATAGAAGTATTAAATACTGATGCTGAAGGAAGATTGGTATTAGCAGATGCTTTAACTTTTACTGAAAAAAAATTTAAACCTCAATTTATTGTAGACTTAGCTACTTTAACAGGTGCAATAATTGTTTCATTGGGATCTGAATATGCAGGACTTTTTTCAAATAACGATAAACTATCAAAAGAAATTTTTGACGCTGGAGAAAAAGTTGATGAAAAAGTATGGAGATTACCACTTCATAAAAATTATGATAAACTTATGGACTCCAAAAATGCAGATATGCAAAATATAAATTATGTAGGGGGTGCAGGTTCAACAACAGCAGCACAATTTTTACAAAGATTTATTATTAACAAAACACCTTGGGCTCATCTTGATATAGCTGGAATGGCTTTTTCAAAATATGGAGGCGCTTTAAATTCAGGAGGAGCAACAGGATATGGAGTGAGATTACTTAATAAATTTATAGAAGATAATTATGAGTAATATTGAACAAACACTTTCAATAATTAAACCAGATGCAATGGAGAGAAATTTAGATGGTGAAATCAAATTAATGTTTGAAAAAGATGGTTTTAAAATAGTAAAAGGAAAAAAAATTAAATTAGCAAAATCTGAAGCAGAAGAATTTTATAAGGTACATGAAACAAAACCATTTTATAATGATTTATGTGAATACTTATCATCAAGCCCTATAATGGTGATGATTCTTGAGAAAGAAAATGCTGTATTAGCTAACAGAAAATTAATGGGTGCTACAAACCCAAAAGATGCAGAGGAAGGGACAATTAGAGAAAAATTTGGAATTTCAATAGATAAGAATTCAGTGCATGGATCGGATAGCGTTGATAATGCAAAAATAGAAATTAGTTTTTTTTTCAAAAATTAATTTAAAATTTTACTAATAGCTTTTGGGTAAATTTTATGTTCTTCTTTAAGTATTCTTTTTTGTAAAGAGTATGCCGTATCATTTTTTTTAATTTTTATTCTTTTTTGAAGTATTATTTTTCCAGAATCTAAATTTGAGTTTACGTAATGTACTGTACAACCGGAAAAATTTTCTTTATTTTTCAATGCTCTTTTATGAGTATTTAAACCTTTAAATTTAGGAAGCAACGACGGATGAATATTAATTATTTTTCCTCTAAATTTTTTAATGAAATTTTTAGAAAGAACTTTCATGAATCCAGCAAGACAAATTAATCTAATTTTTTTTTTTAATAATATTTCCAAAGATTTTTTTTCACCAATGTTAGTATTTCTAAAACTGAAATTTTTTTTTTTTATTTTATTTTTAGAAGCATATTTTAAACCTTTTGCATTTTTATTATTTGAAATAACTAAATCAATTGTTATAGGGGATTTTTTAAATTTTGAGAATTTAATTAGGTTTTTTAGATTTGAACCTGCTCCAGAGATGAAAACAGCTGTTTTAGTTTTTTTATTACCACTTAATTTTTTCATTTAATCTAACTTTATTTTTTCCTGAAATAATTTTGCCTATTACATAAGGTTTAAAATCTTTATCAAAAAATTTGCCTATTTTATTTAAATTTTTTGGATTAATTATTAAACAAAATCCAACTCCACAATTAAAAGTTTTTAACATTTCTTTGTCAGTTAGATTTTGATTTTTTATCCATTTAAATATTTTTTTGGTTTTTATTTTTGAAAGATTTATTTCACCACACAAACCATTAGGTATAATTCTTTTGACATTATCTGAAATACCCCCACCAGTTATATTTGCACATCCATTGATGAAATTTTTTTTAATTAATTTTAAAATTTCTCTAACATAAATTTTTGTAGGTTTTAAAAGTTCAGTTTTTAGAAAATTATTTTTTTTTAAATTTATTTTTTTTTTTTTTAAAATATATCTTATTAGAGAAAATCCATTAGAATGAAGACCGTTTGATGGAACAGCTAAAATTATATTATTTTTTTTAACTTTTTTTTTATTTAAAATTTTTTTTTCGTCAACTATACCTACAGAAAAACCAGCAATATCAAATTTATCTTTATCATAAGTTCCTGGCATCTCTGCCGTTTCTCCACCAACTAAATCGGTTCCTGAGATTTTACATCCTTTGAGGATTCCTTTCATAACAGATTTAAGTTTTTTCAAATCTAATTTGTTAATTGAAATATAGTCTAAAAAAATAAGTGGTTTTGCTCCTTGGACAATTAAATCGTTTACACACATGGCCACTAAATCTATACCAATGGTATCAAATTTTTTAAGTTCGTTAGCGATTTCTATTTTTGTACCAACTCCATCGGTACTAGCCACAAGTTTCGGTTTTTTATAAGTTTTTGGAATATCTGTAATTGACCCAAAACCTCCAATATTTTTAAATTTGTATTTATTTTTTTTTTGTTTGGTTTTATTAGAAATAAAATCTACAAATTTATCTGCAGTTGTTATATTTACGCCACTTTTTTGATATGTAAATTTACTATTATTCATTACAATAAAATATGTATTTAAAAAAAATAATTTTTAGTTTGAAAAAAACTTATATATTTTTTTTTGCAACAGTTCTATTTTTTAATTTTACAACTTTAAATACAAAATCTTCTATATTTAAAGTTGATGATATTGAAATATCAGAACCATTTGAATTAAATTTTGAAAAAGATAGTGTAATTGATAAAGCTTTTATTAAAGCTTTTGCTCAGCTATCTAAAATGGTTGTTTTGTCTAATCAGTCAAAAAAATTAAAAAATACAAAAATTTCTGAGATTAAAAATCTAATTGATTCATTTAATATTAAAAATGAAAAATTTATACAAAATTCTTATATAGCGAATTTTGAAGTAAATTTTAATAAACAAAACACACTTTTATTTTTTGAAAAAAAAAACATATTTCCATCTATTCCTCGAAAAAAAAATATATTAATATTTCCAATTTTCATTGATTTAGATTTACAAACTGTAAATTTATTTAACCAAAATCCTTTTTTTAATGAATGGATTTTAAAGAAAAAAAACTATCATTTATTAAATTATATTCTTCCAAATGAGGATATTGATGTCATTAGCGTACTTAATAAAAATATTGATAATTTAGAAGATTATAATTACGAAAATATTGTAAAAAAATATAATTCTGATGAATATATAATTAGTTTAATTTATAAAGAAAAAGAAAATATAAAAATATTTTCAAAAATTAAGATTAACAATAATACTAAAATCCATAGCTATACACTTGAAAGTATTGATATTTCAAAATTAGATAATTTAGATGATTTAATTAACAAAATTAAAAATATTTATGAAGATAATTGGAAATTAAATAATCAAATTAATCGTTCTGTTAAATTAGCGATTAATGTAAGTATAATGTCAGATGATTATAAAAAAAATATGGAATTTGAAAGTTTTTTGAGGTCGAATGAACTTATAGCGGAATTTTTTATTAAGGATTTTGATAATAAAAAAGTGAATTATAAAATAATTTTTAATGGATCTCCTAAACAATTTTTAAAAATTATAAGTGAAAAAGGTATCAATATAAACACCAGTAAACAAATTTGGGAAATAAACTAGTTATGAGAGAATTAGATCAACTTTTACTAAATTTTAATTTCAGTAAAAATTATAAGAAAGATGATTTTTTTGTATCAAAAAGTAATTTTTTTGCTTTTAATTTGATTGATACTTGGCCAAAATGGGAGAAAAATATTCTTAATATTTGTGGTGAAAAATATTCAGGAAAAACACATTTGTCTGAAATTTTTTTGAACAAGAACAAAGGTAAAATTCTAAACTCAGTAAAGTTTAGCTACAATCAATCTGACAATCTAAGAATTTATCAAAATATAATTCTAGAAGATTTTAATGAACATATTGATGAAAAATCGATATTTTCTTTAATTAATTTTGTTGATCAAAATAATAAATATCTTTTGATAAATTCTTTAAAACCAATAAATGAAATGAATTTTAATTTAGAGGATTTAAAATCTAGAACAAAAAACTGCCTGGTGGCAAAAATTGAACAGCCAGATGATCAATTAATAAAAGTATTATTAGCCAAATGTTTTTCTGACAGACAGATTAAAATTGATAACAAATTAATTGAATTTACGGTAAAAAGGATAACAAGGTCTTATGGTAAAATATTTGAATTTATATATAAGATTGATGAAATAAGTTTAAAAAAGAAAAAATCTATTGATATAAAAACTGTAAAAGATGTATTGAAGGTTTAATTTGAATAAATATAGGACACATAATTGTGGCGAACTCACAAAAAAAAATAATAAATCAAATGTGATTTTATCTGGGTGGATTAATAAAAAAAGAGATCATGGGAATTTATTGTTTTTGGATTTAAGAGATAATTTTGGAATTACGCAATGTTTAATAGACAAAGATAATAAATTTTTTAAAGAACTAGAAAAAATACAGCTCGAGTGTGTTATAAAAATAGATGGAGCCGTCAGTGAAAGAACTTCGGACACTGTAAACAAAGAATTAAAAACAGGTGAAATAGAAGTTAAAATAAATTCATATGAAATTCTTGGAACATGTAAAGAGCTTCCTATGCCAATATTTAGTGATCAGGAGTATGCTGAAGAAATTAGATTAAAATATAGATTTTTAGATTTAAGAAGAAAAAAAGTTCACGAAAATATATTATTAAGATCTAAAGTAATATCATATATCAGAGAAGAAATGACAAATTTAGGATTTTTAGAATTTCAGACTCCTATTTTAACATCGTCAAGCCCAGAAGGAGCTAGAGATTTTTTAGTTCCAAGCAGATTAAACCCTGGAAAATTTTATGCACTACCTCAAGCACCTCAGCAATTTAAACAATTAATAATGATATCAGGTTTTGATAAATATTTTCAAATTGCTCCATGTTTTAGAGACGAAGATGCAAGAGCAGACAGAAGCCCAGGAGAATTTTACCAATTAGACCTTGAAATGTCATTTGTAGAACAAGAGGATATTTTTGAAGTAGTTGAGAAATTAATGCTAAAATTATTTAAAAAATTTTCTAACAAAAAAATCTTATTTGAAAAATTCCCAAAAATTCCTTTTCATGATGCTATTTTAAAATATGGTACAGACAAACCGGATTTAAGAAATCCTCTTTTGATAAATGACTTAACTTCGATTTTTGAAAGAAAAGATGTAAAATTTGATATTTTTAAAAAATTAGTTAATTCAGGTTCTATTGTAAGAGCAATACTAACAAAAAATACAAAAGATAAACCGAGAAGTTTTTTTGATAGTATTGACAATTGGGCTAAAGAGCAAGGTGCATCAGGGTTAGCATATTTCACTTTTGAGGGAGATAAAAATATTACGGCAAAAGGTCCTGTGGGTAAATTTTTTTCAGAAGAATCTTTAAAAGAAATAATAAAAATTACCGGAGCAAAATCGGGTGATAGTATATTTTTTGCATGCAATAAAGAAAATGAAGTTCTAAAATTAATATCATCAGCAAGAGATAAAATTGCAAATGATTTAAATTTAATAGATGAAAATACCTTTGCATTTTGTTGGATTGTTGATTACCCCATGTTTGAAATTGATGAAGTAACAAAAAAAGTAAAATTTAGCCATAATCCATTTTCAATGCCTCAAGGAGATAAAAAAAAATTAAATTTTTCTAAACCTTTAGAGATGAAAGCTTACCAATATGATATAGTATGTAATGGTGTAGAATTATCTTCGGGTGCAATTAGAAATCATAAACCAGATTTAATGTATAAGTTATTTTCCATAGCAGGTTATACAAAAAAAGATGTTGATAATAAATTTAGCGGGATGATTAATGCATTAAGCTATGGAGCTCCCCCACACGGCGGTATAGCACCTGGAATCGATAGAATTGTTATGTTGTTAGCAAATGAAAAAAATATTAGAGAAGTTACTTTGTTTCCAATGAACCAAAATGCTCAAGATTTAATGATGAACTCACCATCAGAAGCAAGCGAAGAACAACTTAAAGAACTTAATTTATCTTTAAAAAAGAAAAAATAATTATTTTTTACCTTTTAAATTTATTCTTATATCAGATAGATCGACCAATTTTTTTTTGTAATTATTTCTGACGAATCCTTTGCTTGTAATATCTTTAACTAATTTTAAAAATTGATTTTGATCTTCATTTTCATAAATTTCGATATCTTTAGACTTATCATTACCCGATCCAATTGATGGGGTATGAGCTAAATCTTCTCTATTTAAATATGAAATAGCCAACTCTCTAAAAATATAATCAAGTATAGATGTTGCGCTTAATATTCTATCATTTCCACGGACTTTACCTGATGGTTCAAATTTAGTTTCAACATAAGCACTTACAAATTCATCAAGCGGAACTCCATATTGCAACCCTAATGATACGGCGATTGCAAAATTATTCATTAAAGCTTTAACTAATTCACCTTCTTTACTTGTATCTATAAATATCTCTCCGATTTTACCATCTTCATATTCACCAGTATGCAAATACACTTTATGATTACCTATGCTAGCCTTTTGTATATAACCCTTTCTTCTGTCTGGCATGCTAAATCTTTTGTTAGCTACATCATTTTGTTTTTTCAAAAATGTGTTTTTATCCTCTCTTAGAGTAGATTGTTTTTTCAAATTTTCTGAAATTAAATCGATTTTTTTTGATTCTTGTTTTTTGTCTTCAATATTTTTTGAATTTTTATCTAAACTTTTTGTTTTTCTATTATCCAATTTAACATCAAGAATTTCAAATTTACCATCTTCTCTTTTTTCTAGATTAGACAATTCAGCTTCATCTACGTTATCTAGATAGTGACTTACTTTAAAGCTACAATTATAATAAGTTTCAACTAGGTATTTTGCCATTTTTTTCTTATATTTCTTTTTTTGAGTCTCTAAATAAATAATGTATATACAAAATCTTAATTTAGTCTAATTTTTTTTTTACAATTTGAAATTGAAATAAATTAAAAAATTTATGTTGACATTTATAAAACAAATTTTTGTCTGGTGGAATCAAGAAACAATTGGAACAAAATTTTACACTATTTTTTTTGGTAAACTAGTAGGCAAGGATGATTTTGGAAACAAATATTATGAAAATAAAAAAAAAAATAAGAGATGGGTATTGTACAAAGGTGAAATAGACGCATCAAAAATATCAAATGATTGGTATTCTTGGATCCATTTTATTAAAAATAAAATAGAATTTAATACAAAAGTTAAAAAATATAATTGGCAAAAACCACATTTGCCAAATTTAACTGGAACCAAAAACTCTTATCATCCCAATAAAAAAAATAATGAAATCAAAAAAAAATATAAAATTTGGAAGAGTTAAATTTTTAGTTATTTTCCTTGCTTTTTTTTTTAACCCAAATATTGCTTACTCAGATAATTTAACTTTAGAGGGTAATTTTTTGGAAATTAAAGTCTTAGATAAAGTTAGTTCAAAAAATTATAAATTGAATATAAAAATTGGTGAACAAAAAATTTTTAAGAATATTTCTATAAAACCTCTTAAATGTAAAAATTCTGAATTTGATGACAATCCAGAAATAACAGCGTATCTACAGGTTAAGGATTTGAAAAATAAAGATAAAAATGAAGTATTTGTTTTTAATGGTTGGACTTTTTCATCTAGTCCTGCGCTAAGACCATTTGATCATCCCGTATATGATATTTGGTTAACAAAATGTTTTTGATCAAATTATTTTTTCTTTATCAAGCCAACTTACATTAAAGTCAGAGTCTATAAATTTCTTATGATTTAATAATTTTTTATGAAGATCAATTGTAGTAGTTATACCCTCAAGAACAAATTCATCTAGCGATCTTAACATTCTTTGAATAGCTTCTTGTCTATTTCTACCATGACAAATTAATTTACAAACCATACTGTCATAATAAGGAGTAATTTTATAACCTTGATAAATTGATCCATCTACTCTGGTTCTAAAACCAGATGGTTGATGGCACATAGTGATGGTTCCTGGAGATGGTTGAAAGTTTTTACTTGCGTCTTCTGCATTTATTCTGCATTCAATTGCATGACCTCTTGGATTTATATCAGTTTGTTTTAAAGCTGTATTTCCATTAAATGCTATAAATATTTGTTCTTTTATTATATCTATACCTGTAACCATCTCTGTAACAGGGTGTTCTACTTGAACCCTAGTATTCATTTCTAAAAAATAAAATTTTTTATCTTCATATATAAACTCTACTGTTCCAGCACCTTCATAACCAATTTTACTTACCATATTTACAGTTCTTTCGAATAAATCTTTTCTTAAATCATCGTTTAGCATTGGACTGGGTGTTTCTTCTATAAGCTTTTGATGTCTTCTTTGAACAGAGCAGTCTCTTTCATGCAAATGAACTGTTCTATTTTTTCCTGATAAAACTTGAACTTCAATATGTCTTGGGTTTTGAAAAAATTTTTCAATGTATACTTCATCATTAGCAAAATATTTTTTTGCCTCAGATTTAGCAGCTAAAAATAGTTCTTCAAAATTTTTTTCTTCAAAAGCTATTTTCATTCCTTTTCCACCTCCTCCTCCTGCTGCTTTTATTAAAACGGGGAATCCAATTTTTTTACAAATTTCTTTTGCTTCACTCATGTTGGAAACTCCTCCATCCGAACCTTCTATTACTGGCAAACCATATTCTTTGGCAATTTTTTTAGCTTGAATTTTATCACCCATCATTTTGATTAATTTTGATGATGGTCCAATAAATTTAATATTACTTTCTTCTAAAATTTTAGCAAAGTTTGCATTTTCGGATAAAAATCCATAACCTGGATGTACAGCTTCTGCTTTAGTTAATTCTATTGCAGACATTAAAGCTGGTATATTTAAATAACTGTTTGCTGGTTGGTGAGAACCAATACAAACACTTTCATCTGCTAGTCTCACATGCATACTCTCTTTGTCGACGTCTGAATGAACAGCTACTGTAGATATGCCCCATTCTTTACAGGCTCTAATTATTCGAACTGCAATTTCTCCACGATTAGCAATTAATATTTTTTTAAACATTACTCTAGAACTATAAGCACTTGACCAAACTCAACTGGCTGACCGTCTTCGACAGAAACTTTTTTAACTATTCCATCTAGCGTAGAAGGAACATGGTTCATTGTTTTCATAGCCTCAACTATCATTATGGTGTCACCTTTTTTTATTTTTTTTCCAACTTCGACAAATTGTTTTGCTCCTGGTTCAGACGCAAGATATGCTGTGCCAATTATAGGGCTTTTTACTGCTTTGGAATTATCAATTTCTTCATCTACTATTTCTTGAGTATTAATTTCTTCATTATTATTCTTTAAAGATTTTTTTAGATCTTCTAAAGCATCTACTAATTTTTTGATTATTTTTTTATCTATTTCCATTTTTTAGCAATTCTTGCATTGCATTTATGGCTAAAATATAACCATTTGCTCCTAATCCACAAATTACACTAGTTACAACACCACTTATCATAGATTTATGTCTAAATTCTTCTCTTTTATATATATTCGATATGTGTAATTCTATAATGGGTTTTTTAAAAATATCCAGAGCATCTCTTATAGATACTGAGGTATGAGTGAAACCTGCGGCATTAATAATCATTCCATCGTATTTGTTTCTAGCATCCTGAATTATTGTAACAATCTCACCTTCAATATTAGATTGCATAAAATCTAGGTTAATATTTAATTCTTTAGATTTTTTTAAACACTTTTCTTTGAGCTGATCAAAAGTAATTGATCCATATTGTGATTGTTCTCTTTCACCTAATAGATTAAGATTTGGTCCATTGATAATTAGAATTCTATCTGTCATAAAATATTTATATATTATGAAAAAAATAAACAAAGCAAAAATAAAGATTAATGGTAAAAAATGCTTAATAAACCCTAAAATGACTCTAAAAAAAGTCATAACTAGATTTAAAATACCGCTAGACAAAGTGGCGATTGAACTAAATGAAAATATTATTGATAAAAAAAAACTAAATAAAATCAAACTTAATGATAAAGACAAAATCGAAATAGTTCATTTTATTGGGGGAGGCTAAAATAATGAAAGATTATTTAACAATTTCAAACAAGAAATATAAATCAAGGTTAATTGTAGGTACTGGTAAATATAAAAATTTTGGTGAATGTGCCAAGGCAATTGAATTATCGGGCACCGAAATCGTGACTGTTGCCGTTCGAAGAGTAAATATTTCTGACAAAAAAAAACCATTACTAATGGATTATATAAATCCAAAAAAAATAACTTACTTACCTAATACAGCTGGATGTTTTACATCTTCAGAGGCACTAAGAACTTTAAGATTAGCTAGAGAAATTGGTGGTTGGAAATTAGTTAAATTAGAAGTTTTGGGAGATAAAAAAACTTTATTTCCAGATATGATAGAAACACTTAAATCAACAGAAATATTGTCTAAAGAAGGATTTAAAGTTATGGTTTACTGCTCAGACGATCCGTTGATGGCTAGACGTTTAGAGAATGTAGGGGCAGTTTCTATAATGCCTTTAGCTGCGCCTATAGGATCAGGTTTAGGTATTCAAAATAGAACTAATATTCAAATAATAAGATCACAAACTAAATTACCAGTAATAATTGATGCTGGTTTAGGTCAAGCTTCAGATGCAACGATTGCGATGGAATTAGGTTGTGATGGAGTATTAATTAATACAGCTATAGCTAAAGCAAAAAATCCTTTCAAAATGGCAGAAGCCATGAAGTATGCTGTTATAGCAGGTCGCAATTCATATTTATCTGGAAGAATTGATAAAACAATATTTGGAAAAGCATCTAGTCCAAATAAAGGAATTATTTAGTAATTTTTTTATAATACTTTTTTTTATAAAAATTTTTTTTTTTTAAATTATTTTTTTTATATAGACTTTTATTTCTTTTTTGTGTGAGATTTACTACATTATTTGTTTTTTCCTGTATATATTCTAACTTTGATATTTCTTCAATTGTAGTAATAATTTTTTTAGTTTTGTTTTTTAATTCAATTTTATAGTCAGGGATAATTAAAGTATTATCAATTTTGAAATTAACTTTAATTTTATTCTTTTTTTCAATATATTTTATGTTTTCAGATAAGTGTTTGTTTATATAATCATTAATTTGTTTACATATATTTATATCTATAATTTTTGCTTTATTATCTACTGCATTTATTTCTAAAAGTTTGATAATTTTCAAAGCAAAAGTTTCATTTGTTAGAGCAATTTTCCATTTTATAGAACTTTCTCTTAATCTCTGCCTTGACATTTCAAGTAGCCCAAAGCTACTTATTCTTCCTATTTGGATTCTTGCTCTATCGTTTCTACATTTTTCTTTAAGTTTACGTTCTATTATTCTTCTATTTCCATAGTTCATCATATCTATAAAATCGATAATTATTAGACCCGAGAGGTCTCTAATTTTGATTTGTCTTGCAATTTCTTCTGCCGCTTCTAAATTCGTATCTAATGCTGTGTTTTCAACATTTTTTTGTCTAATAGATTTTCCAGAATTTACATCTATTGAAACTAAAGCTTCTGTAGGGTTTATTACTAAATATCCACCCGAATTAAGTTTTACTTTTGTATCAAATATTTCATTTAATTTATTTTCAATTTTTTCTTTTATAAATAATGGAATTTTATCTCTATATTTTTTAATTTTCTTTACATGGTTAGGCATAATCATTTTCATAAAGTTTTTTGCTTTTTGATAGCCATCATTGCCTTCAATTATAATATTTTTTTGTATTTTCATCGTAGATGTCTCTTAAAGTTCTTTTTATAATTTCACTCTCTTTATGAATTAATGATGGAGCTATTGAATTCATTGCATTTTCTTTTATTGACTCCCAAATTTTTATTAAATTTTCTAAATCTCTTTCAATTTCATTTTTAGTTTTATTTGATCCTGCAGTTCTAACAATAACACCCATTTCTTTTGGGATAGTAATTTGATTTAATATAGTTCTAATTTTTTTTCTTTCTATAGGGTTAAATATTTTTCTAGAAATTCCACCTCCTTTGGGCGTGTTTGGCATTAGCACAATATATTTTCCTGCGATTGATATAAATGTACTAAGCGCAGCTCCCTTTAAGCCTCTTTCATCCTTTAAAACCTGAACAAGTATTACTTGATTAGGTTTTATGACTTCTTGTATTTTGTATCTTTTTACTGGGTATTTTTTTTCTGTTACTGATTTTTCATTGCTAAAATTTTGTTCAGGATTTTTTTCAACAGGATCATGTAAATCTACATTGTTTTCAATTATATTTTCTTCTTCTTCTTTCTCACTTTTTTTCAATAATTCTTCTCTGACTTTTTCTTCTTCTTCTTTAATTTTTTCTAAATCAGTTTGAGGAATTTGATAATAATCTGATTGAATATCATTAAATGATAAGAAACCATGTCGTTCTCTTCCAAAATCTATAAAAGCTGCCTGAAGTGACGGCTCAACCCTACTTACTTTTCCTAGGTAAATATTATTTTTAGTTAGAGTATTTTTTATACTTTCGTATTCGTAATCTTCAATACTTCCGTTTGATTTAAGTACAACTCTAGTTTCGTTTGGATGCGATGCATCAATAAATAAATTCTTTTCCATAATTTTTTGATTAGTTTTTGCATATTATAATTAGTCTAATTTTTAATAAATTCTGATGCCTTAACATTAACAAATTTCTGAAATAAATAAACTAAAATGAATAGAATATTAAAAAAGATTCTCGTCCTAGTAGCCGCAGGGTTTCTGATATCATTTATATCACTAATATCAATTTTATGGGCCTTTTCTAATAATTTACCAGATTACAAATTTTTAAAAAATTATAAAGCACCGGTTTCGAGCAAAGTGTATTCAGGTGATGGTGAGCTAGTTAATGATTTTTCATCAGAAAAAAGAATATTTGTACCTTATAGCGCAATCCCTAATAGAATAATTAATTCTTTTTTAGCAGCTGAGGATAAAAATTTTTTTTCTCATCCTGGTGTTGATGCAAAAGGTGTAGTTAGAGCAACAATTAATAATATATCAAATATTTTAACATCAAAAAGACTAGAGGGAGCCTCAACGATTACCCAGCAAGTAGCCAAAAATTTTTTATTAAGCAATGAAGTAAGTTTAAATCGTAAAATAAAAGAGGCAATTTTAGCATTTAGAATTGAAAGAGCGTTATCAAAAGAGAGAATTTTAGAATTATATTTAAACCAAATATATTTAGGCGAAGGAACATATGGAGTTGCTGCTGCTAGTTTGGAATATTTTGATAAACCTATTACAGAACTATCCTATGTTGAATCTGCTTTGCTTGCGGCATTGCCAAAAGCACCTAGCAGATATAATCCTTATAAAAATAAAAAACTTGCTAAATTTAGAAGAAATTTAGTTTTAAAAAATCTCCTAGAAAATAATTTTATAAATCAATCTAATTACAACTCATACGTAAAAGAAGTTATAGTTTTAAAAAAAAGAAAAAAAATTTATTTAGAGGATGCAAGATATTATGTAGAGGATATTCGTAAAGACATATTAGAAAAATTTGGTTTTGATAAAGTTTATAAAGAAGGTTTAAATATAAAAACACCTTTGAATTTAAATTTACAATCAATTGCCACAGACTCTTTGAGAAAAGGATTGATCAAATATGATAGAAGAAAAGGATGGCGAGGTCCCTTAATTAATAAAAAATATAATGAGAAATGGTTTGAAGATTTAGATAAATACAACATAGAAAATTCAATTAAATGGGAATTGGCAATAGTTAAAAAAGTAAATCAATTCTCAATTGAAATAGAGACAAAAAAAAAAGAAAAAGGAATTATAGAATATAAAGATATTTTATGGACAAAAAAAGAACCCAATGAACTACTAAACACTGGTGACATAATTTTTGTAAAAAAAATTGGTAAAACAATATTTAGTTTAAAACAATTACCAAAGGTTAATGGCGCAATAATTGTAATGGATCCTTACACAGGAAGAGTATTAGCTATGAGTGGTGGTTTTAGTTTTCGTCAAAGTGAGTTTAATAGAGCATCTCAAGCATTGAGACAGCCAGGCTCAGCTTTTAAACCTTTTATTTACGCTCTTGCTTTAGAAAATAATTATACACCATCAACATTAATTTTAGACGCACCTTTAGTACTGGAACAAGGAACGGACTTAAAGCTATGGAAGCCAGAAAATTATGGAAAAAAATTCTATGGACTTTCAACATTAAGAACTGGTCTTGAAAAATCTAGAAATTTAATGACTGTAAGAATAGCTCAAGACCTGGGATTAAAAAAAATAGTTAACTTTTCAAAAAAACTGAAAATTTACGATAATCCTAACGAATTATTATCTATTTCTTTAGGATCAGCAGAAACAACTCTTTTAAAATTAAGTTCAGCATACTCATCTTTTCTGAACGGAGGCAAACTTGTAACACCTGTTTTAATTGATAGAATTCAGGATAGTGAAGGACATACAATTTTAAATACCGAAAACAGGAAATGTAATAAATGTGATGAAATTTCTCATTTAAGCAACGAATATCCAGAAATAGTTGATAATTTTGAACAAATTTTTTCAACTGAAACCGCTTATCAAATGACCTCATTTCTTGAAGGAGCAGTACAAAGAGGTACTGGAAGAGGTTTAAAAAATTTAAAATTAGATTTAGCAGGAAAAACAGGAACAACTAATAAAAACACAGATACTTGGTTTATAGGATTTACATCTAAACTTGTTATAGGAGTCTATGTAGGATTTGACGAACCTCAAACTTTAGGGAAACGCGAAACAGGAGCAAGAACAGCAATGCCAATATTTAAAGAGTTTGTAAAGACAGCTATTAAAAAAGAAGATGCTAGACCATTTAAAGTTTCTGAGAACATTACTATGATGGTGATTGATCCTAAAACTGGTAAAAAAGCATCATTTGGGACAAAAAAAACAATAGTTGAAGCTTATAAAAAAGATAAAATTGAACAAAAAAATGTTTCTAATTTTAAAATTAATAATATATTAAAAAATAAGAATATATTAAGGTTTTACTAATGGATAATGAGTTTTTAAATAACAAAGCTGAGATTCAAAAAATCAATCAAAGAATACAGGAGTATCTTTGAGAAAAGTAATATCTATTCAATATTAGAAAAAAATAATAAAAAAATATTAGAAACAAATTTTTGGGATGATAAAAACTTAGCTCAAAAAATAATTAAAGAAAAAAAATTTCATGAGGATTTAGTAAAATCTTATGAAAGTTCCGTTCAAGAAATAATAGATCTATCTGATATATATGACCTTGCTATTGAGGAAAACAATAAAATCATTATTACTGAAACACTACAAAATGTAATTGATTTAAAATCCAGAACAAAAAAAAATGAAATTAAATGCTTTCTTTCTAACGAAAGTGATGTTTTAGACTGTTATATAGAAATACATGCTGGAGCGGGTGGTACTGAAAGTCAAGACTGGGCAGAAATGCTTAAACGGATGTATTTAAAATGGGCACAAAGAAAAAATTATAAGACAAATTTAATAAGCGAACATAAAGGAGATGAAGCAGGAATAAAATCGACCACATTTAAAATAGAAGGTGATTATTTGTATGGGTGGCTAAAATCAGAATCAGGTATTCATAGATTAGTAAGAGTGTCACCTTTTGATTCAGGCGCCAGAAGACACACTAGTTTTGCAAGCGTTTGGATATATCCGATAATTGATGAAACCATCGAAATTGACATAAAGGATAAAGATTTAAGAATAGACACATATAGATCAAGCGGAGCAGGTGGCCAACATGTTAATACCACAGATAGTGCAGTAAGAATTACACATTTACCAACGAAAATAGTTGTGCAATGTCAAAACGAAAGATCGCAACACAAAAATAAAGAAACTTGTATAAAAATGCTTAGAGCTAGACTGTATGATTTTGAAATGAAAAAAAAAGAAAAAGAAACAAAGAATCTTGAAAGTTCAAAAACAGACATTGGCTGGGGACATCAAATAAGATCTTATATATTACATCCATATAGGTTAGTAAAAGATAATAGAACTAATTTTGAAAGTTCTGCTCCAGATAAAGTTTTAGATGGAGATATTGATGATTTTTTAGAAAGTTCGTTATTTAAATAAATGTTAAAAAAAATTACATATTTTATATCTTTCATTTTGATACTTGTTATTATGTTTGTATTTTTCCTAAGTTATTTTGGTATCAAAACTGATAGATTTAATAATAATATTTCAAATCAATTAAAAAAAAATTACCCAAATTTAAATGTTAATTTTAAAGAGATAAAATTATTATTAGATCCTTTTAATTTATTAATAAGCCTAGAAACAAAAAATCCTAAAATATATGTTGAAGAAAAAGAAATTGGATTAAAAAAAATTTCAACTACTTATAATATTGTCTCATTTTTCAAAAAAGAATTTGGTATTAATAATATAGATTTAGAAACAAAAAATAATGAAATTAAACAAGTAGTAAAATTATTAAGACTAAATAAAGATACTCCACAACTATATATTTTAGACAAAGCTATAAGTAAGGGAAAAATTTTTATTAAAGCAAAAATTAATTTTGATGAGAAAGGCAATATTAAAAATGACTACAAAATATCAGGCAAAATTAACGATCTAAATTTAAAATTATTAAATAAAAATGAAATTAAAAATTTTAATTTAAATTTTAATTATTACGATAAAAATTTAGACTTAAAAAACATTAGTTTAAATTATTTTAATTTAAAAATTTTATCTAAAAATATATCGTTGAAAAAAAATAATAAATTTTATGTAATTAAAGGAAATTTAAAAAATCTAAAAGAAATTATACCAAAAGAAATTATTTCTCTAATTTTAAAAAATGAAAATTTTGATAAAATAATACTATCGTCAGAAAATGATTTTAGTTTTAAAATAAATAAAAAATATAAAATTTCAGACCTAATTATAAAATCAAAGGTAAATTTAAACGAGGCTAATTTTAACTTAAAGAATAAATTAATAAAAAATTATATTCCAGACTTTGAAGATAAATTTAAATTTACTGATCATATTTTAGATATTGAATATGTTACAGGTAAAAAATTTATCATTGCAAAAGGTAGTGGTAAAATTGGAATTATTAATAAAAAAAAAGAAGAAATAAAATATCGATTATATTTTTCGAAAGAAGAATTAAGTTATGATGTAGATTTATCTTTAAATCAAACACTTGTAAAATTCGATTTAATTAACTTTTTAAAAAAAGAAAATGTTAAAGGAAAACTAAAAATCAAAGGCAGAACTAACAAAAACAAAACTAAAATTCAAAAATTATCTTTAGATACAACAGATAGCCATATGTATGTCGATAATATTAAGTTAACTAAGAATTTTAAAATAAGTAATTTTGAAAAAATTAAATTAAATTATATTGATATACATAAAAAAAAGAACGACTTAATAATCTCTAAAAATAAAGAACAATATATAATTACAGGAAAAGAATTTGATATAAGTAATATTGTTGATGAAGTTCTTAAAAATGATGATGAAAGTTCGTTAAAATTATTTGATAAGAAAAATAGAATTTTTAAAGTCAATTTTGATAAAAATTATCTTGATGAAGAACATTATCTACTTAAATTAAAAGGCAAATTCCAAATTAAAAACAATGATCTTTACGATATGGATTTTAACTCTAAATTTTTTAACAACAAAAATCTTTCATTGTCAGTAAAAACAAAAAATAATAACAAAGTTACAACCTTCTACTCTGGTTATGCTAAGCCATTTGTAAAAAAATATAAATTTATAAAAGGTTTTGAAGAAGGAAAAATTGATTTTTCATCAGTTAAAAAAAACAAAATATCAAATTCAAAATTAAAAATTTATGATTTTAAATTAAAAGAATTACCAGCATTAACAAAGCTATTAACTTTAGCATCTCTGCAAGGAATCGCGGATATACTTTCGGGTGAAGGAGTAAGATTTGATGAATTTGAAATGAGTTTTCAAAATAAAAAAGATTTAATGGAAATAGAAGAAGTTTATGCAATAGGTCCCGCGATATCAATTTTAATGGATGGCTATGTTCAAGGAGATGATCTTGTAAGTTTGAGAGGAACTTTAGTTCCTGCAACCACAATAAACAAATTTGTTGGATCTATTCCAATACTTGGAGATATTTTAGTTGGTAAAAAAACTGGGGAAGGTGTTTTTGGTGTGAGCTTTAAGATTAAAGGTTCACCAAAAGATCTTAAAACAACTGTGAACCCTGTTAAAACACTAACACCAAGATTTATAACAAGAACTTTAGAAAAAATTAAAAAAACAAATTAAACTATTTTAATTATCACATGATTTTTTTTTCCGTGAGATAATTTTATAAAATTATTACTATTAAAACTATTTATTGAAATAATTTTTTTATCATCTTCTATTGTTTCATTATTAATTTTGATACCTTTGTTTTTAATTGTTCTTCTAACTTCACTTTTTGAAGTTAAAAGATTTGAAGACACAACAAGATCTACAATATTAACTCCTTTTGTAATTTCATCTTTATTTATATTTATAGATGGCAAGTCATCTCCTATAGATCTTTTCTCAAAAGTATTTTTTGCAGTTTGTTCAGCATTTTTTGCAGCAGCTTTTCCGTGTAGCATCGAAGTAGATTCATTTGCTAAGATTATTTTTAAATTGTTAATATTTTGATTTTTGATTTCGTCAATTTTTTTTAGATCAAGATCTGTGAACATTTTAAGAAATTTTAAAACATCTCTATCATCTGTATTTCTCCAAAACTGCCAATAATCATATGGTGATAAAAGTTTTTTTTCTAACCATACTGCTCCTTTTTCAGTTTTACCCATTTTTGTACCTGATGCTAAAGTGATTAAAGGCGTTGTTAATCCAAAAACCTGCTTGCTAGAATGTCTTTTGATAAGTTCCACACCATTAACAATATTTCCCCATTGGTCAGAACCTCCAATTTGCATTAAACAATTTTTTGTTTTATTTAATTCTAGAAAATCATAAGCTTGTAAAATCATGTAATTAAATTCCATGTAACTTAAAGATTGCTCTCTATCTAATCTTAACTTAACACTGTCAAAACTTAACATTTTATTAATTGTAAAATGTTTACCAATTTCTCTTAAAAATTTTATATAATTAAGCTTTCCCAACCATTTATAATTATTAACAAATATTGGCTTTGTTTTTTTATTCTTTGTATCTAGAAAAACCCTGAATATTTTTTGTATATTCTTTATATTTTTTTCAATTTCTTTCTCAGATAATATATTTCTTGTTTCTTCTTTGCCCGAAGGATCACCAATTCTGGTAGTACCACCACCTAATAAAACAATTGGCTGATGTCCATATTTTTGAAGCATTCTCAAACACATAATTTGTAATAAGCTACCCACATGTAAGCTTTGAGAAGTACAATCAAACCCTATATAAACTCGAATTTTTTTTTTATTCATCAATTGTTCTAATTCATCCGAATTAGTACATTGATTGAAATATTCTCTTTCCTTAAACTCTTTTAAGAATGAATTTTCCATATTTTTTAAAAAAAAGTGTAGAATCAATATACTTTATTTAAATTAATTAAAAAATAATAATGAATAATAACTATTTTAGTCTTGGCTTGATGAGTGGGACTTCTATGGATGGTGTTGATGCTTCAATTATTCAATCAAATGGAGCGTATGAATATAAGACTATTTTTAATGAATACAGGCAATATGATGAGAATCTTTATAAAAAATTAAATACAATTAGAGACAAAATAAGCACACCTCAAGATCTCAATTTATTATCTGGTGAGTTAAAACTATTAGAAAAAGAAATTACATTATTTCATGTCGAATTAGCAAACAAAATAATCAAAAAAAAAGATAACAATGTACATTTAATCGGTTTTCATGGTCAGACAATTTTTCATAATGCTAATTACAAAATTTCAAAACAACTAGGTGATGGAAATCTTTTATCTAAACTTACAAAAAAAATTGTTGTTTATGATTTTAGAAAAAATGATTTAAAAAATGGAGGTCAGGGTGCTCCTTTAACACCTATATTTCACACTACTATAAATAAAAAAATTAACGACATATCAAAATCTTTCTTAAATATAGGAGGTATAGCCAATGAAACAATAATTTTTGAAAATGGGAATTTTTCAGCGAGAGATATCGGTCCAGGAAATTGTTTAATTGACAGATGGATTAAACTAAAATCAGAAAAATTTTTTGATAAAAATGGTGATATTGCTAGATCAGGTAAAATAAATAAAACAATCTTAGACCAATCTTTAGCTATTTTTAATAAAAACATAAGTCAAAAAAGATCTTATGATATAAGTGATTTTGATTTATCATTAGTTAAAGATCTTTCCTTAGAAGATGGCGCAGCCACAATAACAGAATTTACATCAGAAATTTTATCAAAAAAAATTTTAAATAAAAACATTTATGTTTGTGGTGGTGGAAGAAAAAACAAATTCTTAATTGAAAGTATTGAAAATAAAATTAAAAGTAAAATAAAATTAATTGACGAAATTGACATAGATGGTGATTTTGTAGAATCCCAAGCTTTTGCATATCTTGCTATAAGATCTTATTTAGGCTTACCAATATCATTTCCTGAAACTACCGGATGTAAAGAACCGTGTACTGGAGGAGTGATAGTAAAAAATTTTTAGAAAAGAGTTGTTTCTTTTTTGATATACTGATCTAACGTTTTAATCAAATCTTTTTCTGTGTTGGCAAAAAAATGATTAGCTTCTGTTACTTCTTGAAAATCGATTTTTATGCCTTTTTGTAAACTAAGCCTTTTATTTAATTCATTTATAAATTCGTATGGAACAAGTTCATCTTTTTTTCCATACACCATCAGGCCTGAAGTGGGACATGGTGATAGAAATGAAAAATCATAAACATTTGGTTGTGGTGAGATAGCAACAAATCTATTTATTTCAGGTCTTCGCATTAACAACTGCATAGCAATTAACGATCCAAACGAAAAACCTGAAACCCAACATTGAGAATTATCTAAATTTTCTCTTTCTAACCAATCTAAAGCTGCAGCTGCATCTGCTAACTCCCCTTGACCGTTGTCAAATTCGCCGTCGCTTCTACCAACACCTCTAAAATTTACTCTACATACTGAAAAATTATTTTCCATAAATGCATGAAAAGTTTCTACAACAACCTTATTATTCATTGTGCCACCATATTGAGGATGAGGTTGCAGCACTAAAGCAATTGGTGCTGTATTTTTATTATTTTTAAAATACTTTGCTTCTAGCCTACCTGCTGGTCCTGGTATAAAAATTTCAATAATTTTATTATCCATAAATGTTAGTGAGAACTATTCTCACAAAAAAACTTTGTTTATCATAATAGAGCGACAATTTGCGAGTCTTTTTAATTTTTCAATACTTGACTATTTTAGTCGGGTATATATAAAACTCGCATAAAGTAAGGATTATGAAGTTAAATACAAAATCAAGATATGCGGTAATGGCTCTAGCCGATATGTCGAAATTTTCGCGAAAAAAACCTATAAGCCTTAGAGATATATCTTTACGACAAAGTATCTCATTACTTTATTTAGAACAAATTTTTTTAAAATTAAAAAAAAATAATTTAGTTAAAAGTACAAGAGGCACTAATGGTGGGTATGTATTAATCAAAGATCCTAACGAAATTAAGTTATCAGAAATATTTTTAGCACTTGATGAAAAAGTAAAAACTTTGGGATGCAACAAAGAATCAAAAAAAGGATGCAATGGAAAATTTACAAAATGCATTACTCACAATCTTTGGGATGAGCTAGAGTCACATATAAATACCTTTTTTGAAAATAAAAAATTAAGTGATTTAATTAAAATTAACCAAAACAGAATTTAATGAGAGAAAAAGAATTAGAAAAATTAAAAGAATACAAGTATGGTTTTTCAACAGATATAGAAAGCATCAAAGCTCCCAAAGGTCTTAATGAAGAAGTTATAAAATTTATTTCAAACATTAAAAATGAACCAAAATGGCTACTAGATTGGAGACTCAAAGCTTATGAAAGGTTAAAAATTCTTAAAGAGCCTGATTGGCAAAAACCGAAGTATCCAAAAATAGATTATCAGAATTTATATTATTACTCTGCTCCAAAAAGTTTTAAGGAAAAACCAAAAAATCTTGACGATTTAGATCCTAAGTTATTAGAAACATATAAAAAATTAGGAATTCCTCTTCAAGAACAAAAAAGATTAAACAATATTGCTGTGGATGCTGTTTTTGATTCAGTTTCTGTAGCAACAACATTTAAGGAAAAGTTAACAGAAAAAGGAATTATTTTTTGTTCAATTAGTGAAGCAATACAAAAACATCCCGATCTTGTAAAAAGATATTTAGGTTCAGTTATACCAATTACCGATCATTATTTTGCTACTTTAAATTCTGCAGTTTTTACCGATGGTTCATTTGTTTACATTCCAGAAGGTGTAAGATGCCCAATGGAACTATCTACTTATTTTAGGATTAATGCGTCTGATACAGGTCAATTTGAAAGAACTTTAATTATTGCGGATAAAGGCAGCTATGTAAGTTATTTAGAAGGATGTACTGCTCCAATGAGAGATGAAAATCAACTACATGCAGCTAATGTTGAACTTATTGCTTTAGATGATGCAGAAATAAAATATTCAACAGTTCAAAACTGGTACCCAGGAGACAAAGATGGAAAAGGTGGAATCTATAACTTTGTCACGAAGAGAGGTTTATGCAAAGGTAAGAACTCAAAAATATCGTGGACACAAGTAGAAACAGGATCTGCAATTACTTGGAAATATCCTAGCTGTATTCTAAAAGGAGATAATTCATCAGGTGAATTTTATTCAATAGCTATAACAAATAATCATCAAAAAGCAGACACTGGAACCAAAATGATTCATTTAGGAAAAAACACAAAAAGTAAAATTATTTCCAAAGGAATATCAGCAGGATTTGCTGATAACACCTACAGAGGACTGGTAGACATAAGCAGGAACGCTAACAATTCAAGAAATTACACACAATGCGATTCATTATTAATTGGCAATAAATGTGGAGCTCACACTGTACCTTATATTAAAAACAAGAATTTATTCTCTAATATTGAGCATGAAGCAACAACTTCAAAGATTAGTGATGATCAACTTTTTTATTGTAACCAGAGAGGCCTGAATCAAGAAGAAGCTGTAAGTTTAATAGTAAATGGTTTTTGTAAAGAGGTTCTACAGCAATTACCAATGGAATTTGCTGTAGAAGCTCAAAAACTTGTAGGAATAAGTTTAGAAGGAAGTGTCGGCTAATGCTTAATATTGATAATCTTTATGCAAAAATAGATAAAAAAGCTATTTTAAATGGCCTATCTTTAAAAATTAAACCAGGCGAGGTTCATGCAGTTATGGGTCCCAATGGGTCTGGAAAAAGTACTTTAGCAAACATTCTTTCTGGAAAACAAGGTTATGAGATTTCTGGAAATGTGAGCTATGAAAATAAAAATTTATTCGACTTAGCAATTGAAGAAAGAGCACATAAAGGTTTATTTTTAGCTTTTCAATACCCTTTGGAAATACCTGGGGTAAACACTTCAAACTTTTTAAAGACATCTTTAAATGCAATTAGAAAATCAAACGGCAAAAAAGAACTTGATGCACTAGAGTTCTTAAAAATTGTTAAAGAAAAAGCATCAAAATTAAAAATGGATGAAAAAATTTTAAATAGACAATTAAATGTTGGTTTTTCAGGAGGAGAAAAGAAAAAAAATGAAATATTACAGATGTCTTTAATTGAGCCAAAAATGGCAATTCTTGACGAAACAGACTCTGGACTTGACATTGATGCACTTAAAATTGTTGCAAACGGAGTTAATACATTAAGAAATAAGGAAAGATCTTTTTTAATAATCACACACTACCAAAGATTGTTGGATTATATTAAACCAGATTTTGTCCATGTTCTTATGAAAGGAAAGATAGCAAAGTCAGGCTGTATGGAGTTAGCGGAAGAACTTGAAAAAGTAGGATATGAAAAATTATGACAAACCAGATAAAAACTGATTTTGATAAAGTTATAAAATATCTAAAACCACCAAAAGAAAATATTAATTTAAGAAAAAAAAGTTTAAACAAATTTATTAATTTAGGCTTCCCCCAAAAAAAAGAAGAAGATTGGAAATTTTTTGATTTAAATCAAATTATTTCATCTAACATTAAAGATTTAAAATTTTTTGATAAAGAATTATTTGATAAGAAAAATAAAATTTTAATTCCTAAAAATGCTTTGCCTTTTAAATTATTTGAACATAATAAAATTATAATAGCTAATGGAGCCGTGCATACTATCGATTTTAGATATGAGGACTTAAAAAAAATTAATATTACAAATACAGCAAAAAACCAGTCTTCAAATACAAACCATTCTCTTGCTTATTTGAATAGCGCATTTACTACAAATTATTTAAAAATAATTATAAAAAAAAATTATTCATTAAATAAACCAGTAATTTTATACAATTTTACAAATGAAAAAATTACCTCAACAAATATAAATCAAAGATTGGATATTGTTTTAGAAGATAACAGTAGACTAAATCTTATTAATCTTTTTACAGATTATTCAAGTGATAATTTCATAAATATTAATCACGAATTTAAAGTTGGAAAGGATTCAATATTAAAAAACTATAAAATAGACGATAAAGAAAATTCTAATATTAAATATTTTTATAACAACATTGATTTAGATCAAAATAGTTTAGTTGAAAACTTTATTTTATCATCTGGATCTAAATTTATAAAAAATGAAATAAATTG
Source organism: uncultured Pelagibacteraceae bacterium (assembly GCA_902607215.1). Taxonomy (GTDB): domain Bacteria; phylum Pseudomonadota; class Alphaproteobacteria; order Pelagibacterales; family Pelagibacteraceae; genus Pelagibacter. Next base: position 1,586 of record CACLJJ010000004.1, on the reverse strand, counting down.
TAATTTACAAGCAAAATATGCATCTGCATTTGTCTCTGGAATAATTAATTTAGATGGTGCAAAACAACATGAAATTAAAACAAATATTAACCATTTAGCAGAAAATACAAAAAGTTATCAACTAATTAAAAGTGTTCTTAATGAAAATTCAAAGGGGATATTTCAAGGCAAGATATTTGTTGACTCAATAGCTCAAAAAACAAATGGTTACCAATTAAGCAAAGCTCTTTTATTAAATGAAAATGCAGAATTTGATGGAAAGCCAGAATTAGAAATTTATGCTGATGATGTTAAATGTTCTCATGGATCCACTTCAGGAAGTTTAGATGAAAATTCAATATTTTATTTAATGTCTCGAGGACTAAACCATAAAGAGGCAAAAAAACTTTTAATAAATGGTTTTTTACTGGATGTAGTTGAAAAAATTACAGATTTAGAAATTAAAAAACTAATTAAAGAAATTATAGGAGTTAGCGAATGAATATAGGCAATATTAAAAAAGAATTTCCAATATTTAATAACAAAGTAAACAATAATGACCTTGTATATCTGGATAGTGCAAATTCTTCACAAAAACCCCAAGTAGTTATTGATAGAATTTATGATTTTTACTCAAAAGAATTTTCAAATGTAGGAAGAAGTGTTCATTATTTAGCTGTTGCCGCAACAAATATGTATGAAAATACAAGATCTTCTGTTCAAAAATATATTAATGCAAAAGATAAAAATGAGGTTGTTTTTACAAAAGGAGCAACGGAAGCAATAAATCTAGTTGCTAGCACATTTAGTCAAAAGTTTTTGAAAAAAGGGGATGAGATTTTATTGACCGAGTTGGAACATCATTCAAACTATGTTCCGTGGGATTATTTAAGAAAAACCAAAGGTATAAGAATCGAATTTGCCGAAGTTAACGATGAAGGTGAAGTTACACTGGATAACATTGAAAAAAAAATTACATCTAAAACAAAAATGATAGCAGTAACTCATTTGTCTAATGTTACAGGTGCTATTTTGCCTATAAAAGAAATCGTTGCATTAGCTCATTCAAAAAATATACCTGTTCTTATCGATGGATGCCAAGGAGCTCCACATCTAAAATTAGATATGCAAGATTTAGATTGTGATTTTTATGCGATATCATGCCACAAAATGTACGGACCAACAGGTCTAGGAGTACTTTATGCTAAAAAAAAATGGTTAGAAGAATTACCTCCATACCAAGGTGGTGGAGGGATGATTAGAGAAGTAAAAAAAGAAGGAATAACATACGGCGATCTACCAAATAAGTATGAAGCGGGAACAATGGCAACAGCCCAGGTGATAGCATTTAATGAATCAATTAAATTTTTAAAAAAAATAGGCATCAATAATATTGCTACTCATGAAAAAGAACTTATTGATTATGGTCAAGAAATTCTTAGGAAAAATAATTCTGTTAGTTTAATAGGGAACCCAAAAAAAAAAGGTGCCGTATTATCTTTTACTTTAGATGGAATTCATGCTCACGATATCGCTACAATTTTAGATGAAGATGGCGTAGCTATCAGAGCCGGACATCATTGTTGTCAAATATTTCATGATAAATT
>CACLJJ010000003.1 GCA_902607215.1 uncultured Pelagibacteraceae bacterium | reverse complement strand
TGCTACCGGGGCATCAATTATTGATATGGATTTCTTTGAAGCTCTTGGATTTAAACACTATCAAGGCTCTCAATTTCAAGATGATACTGAATTAAGAAAAAATTACATTGATAGAATTTATGATACCTACATTGATGAAGATGAGCTGCAAATATGCGATAAAACTATATGTAATATTGCAGACAAGTTAGAACCTAGAAGTTATACATCAAGAGAATTTATTAAAGAAATTGGAAAATATTTAAAATCAAATTCTAAAAAAAAGAGTTCTTTAATTGAAACTGCATATGAAAACGGTGTTCCTATTTTTTGTCCTGCTTTCACAGACTCAAGTGCTGGATTTGGTTTGGTTATACATCAAGAAAAAAACCCAAAAAAACATATTACAATAGACTCAATTAGAGAGTTTCGTGAACTAACTGAAATTAAAATCAGATCAAAAGGTTCTGGTCTTCTTATGATTGGAGGAGGTGTTCCTAAAAACTTTATTCAAGATACTGTGATTTGCGCAGAGCTTTTAGGAAAAGATGTAGAAATGCACAAATATGCCATTCAGATAACAGTTGCAGATTCAAGAGATGGAGCTTGTAGTAGTTCAACTTTAAAAGAAGCAAGCTCATGGGGTAAAGTTGATGTAACTAAAGAACAAATGGTTTTTGCAGAAGCAACAAGTGTATTGCCTTTAATAGCAAGTGATGCCTTTCACAAGGGTGAATGGAAAGCCAGAAGTAGAAAAAAATTCTCAAAAATATTTGGATAAAAATTGAATTATTTATCAAATAAACTTGGATTTCTTGGAATTGATAATAAATTTAACTTTAAAGAAAAAGTTGTTGTTGTTCCATTCGGTTTAGAAAAAACAGTTAGCTATGGTAGCGGCACTAAAAATGGCCCCAAAGAAATTATTAAAGCATCACATCAGGTTGAATTGTACGATGAAGAACTAAATTGTGAACCTTACAAAAAAATTGGAATAAAAACTTTAAAACCTTTCAAAATTGATAAAGATATAAAAGCAGCACTAAAAAAAATTTCAGATATAAATCAAGAAATTTTAAACAAAAAACTTTTTCCTATCATATTTGGTGGAGAACATTCAATTACCCCTGGATGCATTCTTCCCTTTACAAAAAAATATAAAAATCTTTGTTTATTACATTTTGATGCACATGCTGATTTAAGAGAAAGCTATAATGGTGAAAAATTTTCACATGCATCAGCAATTAAAAGATGCCTTGATCATAAAAATGTATCAGTAATATCTTTTGGTATTAGAAATATTTCTAAAAGTGAAATATCATATTTAAAACAAAATTCTAAAAGAATTAATATTTTTTGGGCAAAAGATAAAGCTAAATGGAATTTAAAAAAATTTCAAAAATTAATTAAAAACAAAGCTGTATACTTAACGTTTGATGTTGATGGTTTAGATTCAAGTATAATGCCAGCAACCGGAACACCAGAACCAGGCGGTTTATTATGGGATGAAACTTTAGCTATAATTAAAATAGCAGCTAAAAATTCAAATATTGTTGGAGCTGACATTAATGAACTTGCTCCAATAAAAGGTTTTAATTCTTACAATTTTTTAGTAGCAAAATTAGCTTATAAAATTTTATCTTATAAATTCTTGATTAAGCAGCTTTAAAAGTTCCCAATAATAATCTAAAGGGTATTAGCATAATCAAAGCCACAAAAATTTTAACGCTTAAATCACCTAAAGACAAAGAAATCCAAGGTATCCCCGTTCCATAAAAGGAAATTGAAAAAAATATAAATGTATCAATAGTTGAGCCAATAAGAGATGATGTTAATGGAGCAACAAACCATTTTTTTTGTCTTAATATATCAAATATTTGCACATCTAATAATTGAGCAACTATAAATGCTGTTCCTGATCCAATTGCAATTCTTATTGAGATTAAGTCTGAGAAATTTGTTGAAAAAAAAAGTGTAAATAAAATTCCTATTGCAAAACCAAAATATACGATTTTTCTAGCTGCAACTTTACCATAAGCTCTGTTTGCCAAATCAGTTATCAAAAATGCTATTGGATAACTAAAAGCTCCATAAGTTAATATTTCTTCAAAACCATAATATTTAATTGGAAATTGAACTAGGTAATTTGAAGCTAAAATAATTGCTCCCATTAAAAATGAGAGAGAAAGAAATAAACGATTCATTATGCAGATTTACTAATTAGTGTCTTTTTAATTTTTCTTAACCTTATAGACAAATTTCTAGCTTTTGTTGATTTAATAAACTGATCAAAACTTCCTTTTTTGTCAACAGATCTCACTCCTGCGTTCGATACAGTTAATTTTAAACTTTTTTTTAAAATATCACTTTTAAATTTTACTTTTTTAAGATTTGGTAAAAATCTTCTTTTAGTCTTATTGTTAGCATGACTAACTTTGTGACCTTTAAGAGGTATTTTTCCAGTTAATTCACATTTTTTTGACATAAAAAATATGATTATATAGGCGCTCTAAAGTTATCAGTCAAGATCATTTTTTAATACCTACAAGTTCTGAAATGTTTTTAACTCCATGATTTTTGGTAATTTCAATTAACTCTTTGCTAATTTTAGATGCAATATTCGGACCTTTATAAACCATACCAGTATACAATTGAATTAGACTTGCTCCATTAATTATTTTTTCATATGCACTCTTACCTGAGTCAACGCCTCCAACTCCAATTATTTTTATCTTGTTTTTTAAAATTTTAAAAAATTTATTAATTAACAAGTTAGTTTTAATTTCTAAAGGTTTGCCCGATAAACCACCTTTTTCTAGTTTATTTATATTTTTTAAATTTTCTCTATTTCTGTCCGTAGAATTTGAAATTATTGCTGTTGAAATATTATATTTTAAAAGTAATTCAGAAATTTTTTCAATATTTTCATTATTTATATCGGGCGAAACTTTAACTGCGATCGGTACATTAGTTTTTAAAATTTTTTTCTCATTTTCAATTTCGCTCAAAAGTTCATTGAGTTCATTTTCGTTATGAAAACTTCTTAAATTTTCAGTGTTAGGAGATGAAATATTTATTGTTAAATAGTCAGCTAAATTATAAAATTTACGTAATCCAATTAAATAATCTTCAACTCTATTTTTTGTGTCCTTGTTGGGTCCAATATTAATTCCAAATAAGCCACTTGGTGGACTAGACTTTATTCTAGAGCCAACTGTATCTGCCCCCGAATTATTAAAGCCTAATCTATTTATTAAAGCTTCGTCCTCCTCTAATCGAAAAACTCTTGGTTTTGGATTTCCATACTGTTTTAAAGGAGTAATAGTCCCTACTTCAACAAAACCAAATCCAAGTTTAAACAAAGAATTGTAAACTTCAGCATCTTTGTCAAAACCAGCAGCAAGACCGACTGGATTAGAAATTTTTTTTCCAAATATTTCCGTTTCAATTAAATTATTTACCGGAATTTTATTGTATGGAACATAATTATATCTTAAAACTTTAATGGCTAAGTTATGAGCTAATTCGGGATCGAATTTAAATATTAATGATCTTAATTTATTAAACATTATTTGATTTTATTTTTAATCAACTCTTTCGTTTCATTTACTCCAAAAAAACTTATAAAAAAACCCATTCTTGGACCATTTTCATCTCCAAAAACTACTTCATAAATCAATTTAAACCAGTCTCTTAAATTTTCTTTATAACCATTTTCTTTACCAACAGAATATATTTTTGTTTGAATGTCTTCGGGATTCATGTCGTCACTACATTCATCAAGAATTTTAACTAATGTTTGAAGTGCTAACTTTTCTTCTTTGTTTGGTTTTTTATATTTTTTGTTTTGTTTAATAACATCATTATAATACTTGATCGCATAACTGATTAAACCATCAAATATAGGATAGTCTTTTTCATAAATATCTGGTTTATATTTTTTTACAAATTTCCATAAAAGACCTTTATTATCTGAATTACTAGTCTCCACTAAATTAAGCAGCATTGAAAAACTCATTATATTATTTTCTTTTGGAATATTTCCGTTGTGAACATGCCAAACAGGATTCATTAACATTTGTAATTCATTCTGTGTTTTGCCCTTTTCTACAAAATCTAAATACTCATCAACAGCTTTTGGTACAATTTCTTTATAAAGTTTTTTTGCTCTCTTTGGATTTTGATACATAAATAAAGATAAACTTTCAGGCGATGCATATTTGAGCCATTGATCAATGGTAATACCATTACCTTTTGATTTAGATATTTTTTCCCCTTTTTCATCTAAAAAGAGTTCGTAGAAAAATCCTGAAGGATTGGTTTTGCCAAGTAACTTTATAATTTTTGTAGATAAAATTGCACTTTCAATTAAATCTTTGCCATACATTTCAAAATCGACATCTATTGCATACCATCTCATAGCCCAATCAACTTTCCATTGAAGCTTACAATTTCCATCTAAAATACTTATTTCAAGTTTTTTTCCACCATTATCAAAAATTATTTTTGAATTTTTTTCATCAATTTCAATTATTGGTATCTCTAATACTTTACCACTATCTGGACAAATGGGTAAAAAAGGTGAATATGTTTTTTGTCTTTCTTTTCCTAATGTTGGAATAATTATATCCATTATGTTCTTATAATTTTTTAAAATTTTTTTTAATGTTTCATTAAAATAACCAGATTTATAAAGTTGAGTGGAACTTTTAAATGAATAATTAAAATTAAATTCATTTAAAAATTTTTTTAGCATTTCATTATTATGCTCACCAAAACTACTATATTTACCAAACGGGTCGGGTACTGCTGTTAGTGGTTTATGAAAATTTTCTTCAAGCTTTTTTGGATTTGGAATATTATCAGGAATTTTTCTTAATCCATCCATATCATCAGAAAATGTGATTATTTCCTTAGGAATATCTGTTATTTGATTTAATGCATTAACAACCATTGAAGTTCTTGCTACTTCACCAAAAGTTCCAATATGAGGTAGTCCACTAGGTCCATATCCCGTTTGAAGAATAATTTTTCCTTTCTTTTCTATAAAGGATTTTCTCTCTCTAAGAATTTTTTTTGCTTCTACAAAAGGCCAAGCATTCGTTTTATCTAAATTTACTTTATCAATCACAAATTTTTTAAAAAATTCATATATTTGGTTGTTTTTATCAATTCTTATAGTGTTGAAATTTATTTACCATAAAATAATGTTCAAACAAAATGTCCAATTATAAAACAGTTTTTTTCACGCTAGGAGTCTTGCAAATAATACTTGGAATATTCATGATAATTCCAATTATTATTCAAAATGTTTATGGCGAATTTGATTCTTCTTTTGTTATTGCTTCGATAATAACCTTAGTTTTTGGTATTTTATTTGTAATATCAAATTTAGATTATGATAAAAAAATAAATCTTCATCAAGCATTTTTGCTTACATCTTTATCATGGATAACGATTGCAATTTTTGGAGCTCTGCCTCTTTTTTTCTCTAAACTAAATTTATCATTTACAGATTCATTCTTTGAAAGCATGTCGGGTATAACTACAACTGGATCAACTATTATTACAAATTTAGAGGGTGCACCTAAAAGTATTTTACTTTGGAGAGCGTTACTTCAATGGCTAGGTGGAATTGGAATTATTGTAATGGCTATAACTTTAATGCCAATTATGAACGTAGGTGGTATGTTGCTATTTAAAGTTTTAAATACTGATTCTACGAATGAAATATTACCTTCGTCAAAAGAAATTTCTATAAAATTAATTTTTATATATACAATTTTAACATTGCTCTGTGCATTTTCATATAAAGTTTTTGGGATGAATGTTTTTGATAGTTTAACCCATTCAATGACTACCTTGGCAACAGGCGGATTTTCAAATTATAATGACTCAATCGGTTACTTTAATAATAATAAAATAGAATGGACAGCGATTTTATTTATAATATTAGGAAGTATACCTTTTATAGCTTATGTCAAATTTATAAGTGGAAATAAAAAAATATTTTTATCTGATACTCAAATTAAAACTTTAATAAAGTTAATAATGTTTTCAATAATGATACTTTTTTGCTATTTGCTTATAAAGGATAATAATTTTTCACTATCAAATATTAGATCGATAAGCTTCAATGTTGTATCTATATTAACAGGGACGGGCTATGTTACTCAAGAATTTGATAAATGGGGTAGTTTTCCTTTATTTTATTTCTTAATATTGATGTTCATCGGTGGTTGTGCTGGATCAACGACCTGTGGCGTAAAAATTTTTAGAGTTCAAATACTTTATAAGTTTATAGTGAATCAATTAAAAAAAGTAATTTACCCAAGAGGAATTTTTGTTATTAAATATGAAAATAATAATGTAAATGATAAATTTTTAGCTTCAATTATTTCTTTTATTTATCTTTATATAATTATTTTTTTTACGTTAACTGCTTTATTATCAATTACAGGTCTTGATTTTATTACATCAATATCTGGTGCAGCAACTTCTATATCAAATGTAGGGCCTGGCTTAGGAACTATAATAGGGCCAAATGGTAATTTCTCTGAACTTCCTGATATTTCAAAATGGATTTTAAGTGCAGGAATGATATTGGGAAGATTAGAGTTATTTGCTATATTGGTACTATTCCTGCCTTCTTTTTGGAGAAATTAATTATGATAGAATTTAAAAAACAATCTTTGTCAGAAACTTTCGCTGTATATTTTGATATAAGAATGCTTAGAATTTTATTGCTTGGAGCTATTTCAGGATTTCCATGGGTTTTAATAGGTAGTAGTTTAAGCTTGTGGCTTAAAGAAGAGGGCTTAAGCAGATCAACAATCGGTTGGGCAGGTCTAATATTCGGTGTTTATGCTTTTAACTACTTGTGGGCTCCATTAATAGACAGACTTCAAGTACCATTTTTAACAAAAAAAATAGGTCATAGAAAAAGCTGGATAGTTTTAATGCAAATTACAATTTTAATTAGCTTAGCTATATGGAGTTTTATTAATCCAACTGAAAATTTAGCGTTATTAATTACAGTTGGTTTAATTATTGCAATCGCATCTGCTACGCAAGATATAACTGTGGATGCATTAAGAATTGAACAAATTGGAGAAAATGAAAGTAAATCAATGGCAGCTGGTGCTGCAATGGCAGTGGTTGGTTGGTGGAGCGGTTATAAATTAGGTGGTGTAATAGCTTTATTTACTGCCGAATATTTCGAAAATATTGGTGTAATAAATTATTGGCAAACAACTTTTTTAATTTTAGGAATAGTAGTTATTTTAATGAACATAGGTTTAATGTTTCTTCACGAACCTGCTTCAACAGATAGAAAGTTAAAGCAAAATGAGACCGATAAGTTAATAGAAAACAAACTTGGATCAAAAAATATCATAACTAGCTTAACTGCTTGGATTACTAGTACTTTAGGTGGACCAATAATTAGCTTCTTTAAAAAAAATGGTTTTTCAATTGCAGTAGGAATTTTAGGTTTTGTTTTTTTATTTAAAATTGGGGAAGCTTTTCTAGGACGAATGTCGATAGTTTTTTACAAAGAAATAGGATTTTCCAAAGGTGATATAGCAATTTATTCTAAAACTTTAGGATGGATTACAACAGTTATTTTTACATTATTGGGTGGACTTTTTGTAATTAGATCTGGAGTTTTAAAAGCAATGTTTCTTGCTGGAATATTAATGGCTGCAACAAACTTATTATTTACTGCCTTGGCATGGGCAGGAAAATCCGAATTATTATTTGCGGTTGCCGTTATATTTGACGATATAGCTGCTGCTTTTGCAACTGTTGCATTTGTGGCATTTATTTCACTGTTGATTGATAGAACTTATACTGCAACTCAATATGCATTACTTGCTTCAATAGGAACTGCAGGAAGAACAACTCTTGCATCATCATCCGGTGCTTTGGTTGATTGGCTAAATGGTGATTGGGGAATATTTTTTATTTTAACAGCCATAATGGTTATTCCTTCTTTAATTTTATTATGGATAATAAAAGACAAATTAAATCTTCGTGAAAAATAATTTTTACAATAAAAATCCATATATAAATTTGTACGAAAAACCATCTTATAAATCAAAGATTAGTTCCCAAGTTATTTATGGAGAAAAATTTAAAATTTTATCTAAAAAAAAAGGTTGGTTAAAAATTAAAACAGCTTTTGATAAGTACATTGGTTACACTAAAAATAAAAAATATTCGAATAAATTTTCACCAACACATAAAGTAAGTGCCAAAAAAACAAATATTTTTAGTTTTCCAAAAAATTCTAATAAATACAAACAAACAAAAAATTTACCATTTGCTAGCAAAATTGAAATTTTAAAAAAATATAAAAATTTTATAATGTTTGAAAAAAATAAATGGCTATATTTAAAAGATATAAAAAAAAATAATTTTAAAGAAAAAAATTTTATAAAAATTCTAAATCTGTTTATTAATTGCAAATATAAGTGGGGTGGAAAATCATTTAAAGGGATTGATTGTTCAGCTTTAGTTCAGCTTTACTACCTCTATAATAATAAATTTTTCCCAAGAGATACGAAAGATCAAATTAAATTTAAAAAGGGTAAAAAAAATTTTTTTAATTTAAAAAAAGGAAATATTATTTATTGGAAAGGACATGTCGCAGTATGTTTAAACTCAAAAAAATTAATTCATGCTTACGGACCAAAAAAAAAAGTTTTAATTATGAATATTAAAGATACAATCAAAATTATTGAAAAAACTGCTAATCTTAAGGTAAAAAAAGTTACAAAAATTTAAAATGAATCTTGAAGAAAAATTTCAAATTTTAATAAACAAATTGAATTTAGGTAATATGGATGAGGTAATTTTTGAAGCAACTATTTTAAACAAGAAGCATCCTGAACAAGAAGTATTTTATAATTTATTATCTATAGCCTATCAACTCAAAGGAGATTACGAAAAATCAATTGACCTTTTAGAAAATGCATTAAAAAAAAGTAAAAATAATTTTAATTTCTTAAATAATTTAGGGTTAAGTTATTTTAAAAAAAAAGATTATATAACTGCAGAACAATATTTTTTGAAAGTTTTAGAAATTAAACCAAATTATATAAATACACTTAATAATCTTGCTGCTCTATATGAGGAAATCAATCACATTGAAAAATCTGAGAATTTATTTAAAAAATCAATAAGTATAAATTCTGAAGTAATTGAAACAAATTATAATCTTGCATCATTGTTACAATCCATAGGTAAATTTGAGGAAGCAAAAAATTATTATAAAAAAACTTTAAAACTTGACGAAAATTTTACCAAGTCAGATCGTAGTTTAGCAATGTTAGAAAAGTACAACCCTGATAATGACCATATAAGAATTATGGAAAAAAAGATAAAAGACAAAAAATTACACAAAAATAATATTGTAGATTTGAGCTTTGCATTAGGAAAAGTTTATGAAGATATAAAAGATTATAAAAAATCTTTTTTTTATATTGAGAAAGCCAATAAATTAAAAAAAAGTCTTTCAAATTATAATATTGAAAATGATAAAGAACTTTTCAAAAAAATTAAAAATTTTTATAAAAATAACACTTTGCGCCAAATTCCTTTAATTCAAAATGAAAAAAAAATTATATTTATTTTGGGTATGCCAAGAACAGGAACCTCTTTAGTAGAACAAATAATTTCGAATCATTCAGAAGTTTATGGTGGAGGTGAAATTCCTTTATTGGCAAGTTATTTTCAAAAATTTTTTAACCAAGATATAAATAAAAAAGATTTTAACGATATATTTAATAAATTTAAAAATAATTATTTAAATATTTTAAATAAAATGACTGATAACAACGTTATCACTGATAAAGCTCCACTTAATTTTAGATGGATAGGTTTTATCAAATCTATTTTTCCAAATTCAGTAATTATTCATTGTTTAAGAGATTCATTAGAAACTAGTTGGTCAATTTATAAAAATGAATTTGAAGGTGGTATTTTTTTTGCAAATGATATTAAGGATATTGCAAATTATTATAAAATTTATGAAAATTTAATAAATTTTTGGAAAGAAAATTTAAAAAATCAAATTTTTGATGTTAAATATGAAGACTTGATTAATGATCCAGAGCAAAAAATAAAAGAATTAATAAAATTTTGCGGCCTTAATTGGCAAAAAGATTGCCTTGAATTTTATAAAAATAAAAAAATAATTAAAACTGTAAGCTTTAGTCAGGCTAGAAAGCCTATCTATAAAGATTCTATAAAAGGAACTTCAAATTTCAAAAAATATCTTCAAAATCTTGATTTGTTATTAAAAAATTAATTTCTTCCAAAGTCAGGCAAATTTACGTCTTGTTTTAATTGAATAATTTTCTTTCTAACTTTTTTTGTAATAATTAATTTTTTAATTATTTTATTACTATTCTTAATACTAATATCTCTTTTTAAAGCTTTAAGATTTTTAATAAATAAATTAATTGCTAAAATAATATTTTTTTGATTGCTAAAAAAAATATCTCTCCACATAATTTCATTACTTGCTGCAATACGTGAAAAATCTCGCAATCCTCCTGCGCTAAATTTTATAAGATTTAATTTTCTCTTTTTTTCAAAATCTAAAGCTGTCTTTACTATATTATATGCAATTAAGTGTGGAAGATGGCTTGTTATAGCAAATATATGATCGTGTTGCTTGGTATTCATTATAACAATTTTACACCCAATTCGTTTCCAAAATTGATTTAATTTTTTTAAATGTTTTTTATTTGAACTTTTTTCTTTAATTAATACACACCATTTATTTTTAAATAAATTAGAATCTCCAAATTCTGGACCACTTACTTCAGATCCAGCAATTGGATGGCTTGAAGTCCAAAAAACTCCTTTCTTAAGTTTCTTTTTTATTTTTTTTAATATTAAATTTTTTGTTGAACCAACATCTGTAATTACAGTTTTTTTGTTTAAAAATTTGTTAATTTTTTTTAAAGCCTGTTCGTAGTTGCTCAAATGAGTGCAAAAAATTATCATATCCATTTTTGGAACTTCATTTTTAAAATCTTTAAGTACCTGACATTTAAGATTTAATCTTTTTATTTTAGAAATATTATTTTTTGACTTTTCTAAAATGAAAATTTTTCTGGATATTTTTTTTTTATATACAGTTCTTAAAACCGATGAACCTATTAAACCACAACCTATAATTAAAATTCTGTTCATTATCTAAAAATATTATTTATTTCTTTAATAAATTTTTTATTTTCAATACTAGATCCAATTGTCATTCTTAATTTATTTTTCATCTTATAACTTTTCATAGATCTTAGAATTATACGTTTTTTTTCTAATTTTTTTTCCACATACTTAGCAGATCGTTTACAATTATCAAAATCTAATAAAAAGAAATTTGCTGAAATCTTATTAGTATTAATATTATTAATTTTTAAAAATTTTTTAATCTTTATTGACCAATTTAAATTGTGTTTGACAGATTTTTTTATGAATTCAGAATCTTTTAATGACTCAATTGCTGATAGTTGTGCAATTTTATTAACATTAAATGGTGGTTTAATTTTATATAATTCGTCTATTATTTTTTTTGGACCATATCCCCATCCCACTCTTAAAGATGCTAAACCATATACTTTAGAAAAAGTTCTTAAAATAAAAACATTTTTACTATTTTTAAATAATCTTAAACCAGATGCATAATCTTTTTGGGTCATATATTCAAAGTAAGCATCATCTATAACCAAAAGAATTTTTTTATTTAGTCTTTTTCTTAAATTTTTTAATTCGTTAATATTTAAATATGTTCCAGTTGGATTATTAGGATTTGCTAAAAAAACAATTTTTGTTCTATTTGATGTTTTCGCAACAATATCATCAAGGGAAATTTTAAAATTTTTTTCTTTTGAAAAAATTATTTTAGCACCAGCTATTTTTGCATATATTCTATACATTAAAAAACTATATTGAGGCAATACAACTTCATCATTTTTCTCAAGAAATAATTGACAGATCATTTGTATAATTTCATCAGATCCAGACCCGCAAATAATTTTATTAAAATCACACTTGAAATTTCTTGCAATCTGCTTTCTTAATTCTTTACATTTGCTATCTGGATATTTTTCAATATTTTTATTTTTTAAATTTAATTTTTTGACTCTTGGACTTACTCCTAGCGCAGACTCATTGGCTGATAATTTAATTAAGTTCTTTATTTTGCCTAATTTAGATTTACCTGGTCTGTAAGTCTCTATATTGATTTTTCTGTATTTTAATTGTGTCATTTTTATTGTTTATTTAAGCTTTATAAATAAATTAATAAACTTTAATAGCAAAATTAACTCATTTTTTTTTTAAAATTGACATTATAAAAATCATTTAGTACATAAAAAGGGCGCTGATTTATCTGAATTGCGAGCGCTATAAAAAAACCGCTAAATAAGTTTTTTTACCTCTCAATTCAAAAGAAAGAAAAATGAATAAAATTGAAAAGGTAAAAACAATTATTATAGAAAAGCCACTAAAGCTTGATTGCGGACAAACTATTTCAAACTTCCCTTTGGCTTACGAAACATATGGCAAATTAAGTGAAAAAAAGGATAATGCAATATTAGCCTTCCATGCTTTATCAGGTGACCAGTTTGTAACTGGTACAAATCCAATAACAAAAAAAAATGGATGGTGGTCATATCTAGTTGGGCCCAATAAAGCTATCGATACAAATAAATTTTTTGTAATATGTGCAAATGTAATTGGAGGATGTATGGGATCCTACGGTCCAAGCAGTGTTGACCCAAAAACAAATAAAAAACTTGGTACAAATTTCCCAGTAATAACAATTAATGACATGGTTAACGCTCAATATAACTTATTAGATTTTTTTAAAATTGATAAACTCTTCAGTATAATGGGTGGATCAATGGGAGGTATGCAAGTTTTGCAATTTGTTGCAAATTTTCCTAATAAAACCAGGACCGCCATTCCAATAGCTTGTGCTGCAAGTCATTCAGCACAAAATATTGCCCTTAACGAATTGGGTAGGCAAGCAATAATGGCTGATAATAATTGGAAAAAAGGAGACTATCTAAATTTAGACAATTCTCCAGACAAAGGTTTGTCTGTTGCTAGAATGGCTGCACACATCACTTATCTTTCTCAAAAAAGCTTGCAAGAAAAATTTGGAAGGAAACTTCAAGAAAGAGACGATTTAAAATTTAGTTTTGATGCTGATTTTCAAATTGAAAGTTATCTTAGACATCAAGGTTCAGCATTTGTTGATCGATTTGATGCTAATAGTTATCTTTATATAACAAGAGCAATGGATTATTTTGATTTAGTTAAGCAGTATAAGGGAAGTCTTTCAGATGCTTTCAGAGGAAGTAAAGTAAAGTTTTTTATAATTTCTTTTACATCTGATTGGCTATATCCAACATCTGAAAATAAAGAAATTGTTATTGCCTTAAATGCTGCTGGTGCAGACGTTGGTTTTATCGAAATTACAAGCGATAAAGGCCATGATTCATTTTTATTAGATGTTCCTGAATTTTTAAATTCGGTAAAAAATTTTTTAGAGATAAACTATTAGTAAACTTATGAAAAAAGAATTTAAAATAATTTCAGAATTAATTGAAGAAAATAAAAGAATGCTCGATGTTGGGTGTGGAGATGGCATATTAATGAAACATTTAAAAGATAATAAAAATGTAGATACTAGAGGTTTGGAAATTTCAAAAAATAATGTTCAAATATGTATTTCAAAAGGTTTATCTGTTATTGAAGGCAATGCAGAAAAAGATTTACAACAATTTCCAGATTTATCTTTTGATTATGCAATATTAAGCCAAACACTTCAGGCATTTTATAATCCAGAAAAAGTAATAGACGATCTATTAAGAGTTGCAAACAAAGCTATAGTTACAATTCCAAATTTTGGATATTGGAAGGTAAGAATGCACTTGTTTTTTAAAGGAACAATGCCGGTAACTAAACATCTACCAAATGAATGGTACAACACTCCAAACTTACATATGTGTACAATTAAAGATTTTGTCAATTTTTGCGCACAAAAAAAAATTAATTTATTTAGATCGCTTGCTTTACATGAGGAAAAAGTATCAGAAATAAATAGTAAAAATTTGAATTTTAAAAATTTACTTTCCGAATTAGGAATTTTTTTAATAGAAAAATAATATGAAGGTAGAAATAATTAAGTGTCTGCAAGATAATTATTCATATCTAATAATAGATAAAAAGCATAATCATGCTTGCGTAATTGATCCAAGTGAATCAGAGCCGGTAATTAATTTTATAGAAAATAAAAATATTAAACTTAAATTTATCTTAAATACCCATCATCATCATGATCATGTTGATGGAAATAATGATTTAAAAAAAAAATATGGAGCTAATGTTGTTGGTTTTAAAAATGATAAACAAAGAATACCAAGTATAGATATATTGCTTGAAGATAATCAAATTTGGAAAGGTGAAAATTTTGAAGCAAAAATAATTCATATACCTGGGCATACTTCAGGACATATTTGTTTTTACTTTATTAAAGAAAAAATAGTATTTACTGGAGATACACTTTTTTCATTAGGTTGTGGAAGAATTTTTGAAGGAACTTACGAACAAATGTATAACTCCCTAAATAAATTAAAAAAACTGCCTACAGATACTAAAATTTATTGTGGACATGAATATACTCTTAAGAATTCATTGTTTTGTTCTAAATATGATAAAAATAATAAAAACCTAGAGAAAAAAATTTTTGAAATTAATAATAAATTAAAAAAAAATTTGCCTACAATACCATCTACAATAGAAGAAGAATTAGCTTGTAATATTTTTTTAAGAGCTAAAAATTTAGAAGACTTTTCAAAATTAAGAGATTTAAAGGATAATTTCTAATTTATTCAACTTGACTAAAACAAGTCTAGAACTATATTGCAGCTTATAAAAATTAAGGATTTATAATGTCATTTGCAGTAATACAGACAGGTGGAAAACAGTACAAAGTTAAAGCAGGAGAAATACTGAAAATTGAAAGATTGGTTAATTCAAAACTTAATTCAAAAATAGAATTTAAGGAAGTTCTGGCTTATGGCGATGATAAAACAGCTGAAGTAGGTGCTCCAAAAATAGATGGTGCAAAAGTTGAGGCAGATCTAGTTAAGAATGGAAAAAATAGAACAATTTTAATTTTTAAAAAAAGAAGAAGAAAAAACTCAAGAAGAAAGAATGGTCATAGACAGGAATTTTCATTGATAAGAATTAACAAAATTTTTTCAAAAGATGGAAAAGTTTTTTCAGAAGCATCTAAGATTTCTAAATCAACAAAAAAAGTTGAAAAAAAAGAGGAAGCAAAGGCTAAATAAACTAGGTAAGTTATGGCAACAAAAAAAGCAGGTGGATCATCGAGAAATGGACGAGATAGTGCTGGCCGAAGACTTGGCGTTAAAAAATATGGTGGCCAACAAGTAATTCCTGGAAATATAATTGTAAGACAAAGAGGAACAAAAATCTTTCCGGGTGAGCATGTTGGTATGGGTAGAGATCACTCGATTTTTTCAAAAATTAAGGGAACTGTTGAGTTTAAAAAGAGCAAGTTAGATAGAACATTTGTTTCTGTAAAACCCAATTAATCAATACAACATAAAAAATAAAAAGGTGTTGTATTATGAAATTCTTAGATCAAGTAAAAATATTTATCAAAGCTGGTGATGGAGGTTCTGGTTCTCCTAGTTTTAGAAGAGAAAAATTTATTGAATTTGGAGGTCCTGATGGAGGAGATGGTGGAAAGGGAGGCTCCATAATCCTTAAATCAGAAAGAAACTTAAACACTCTAATAGATTATAGATACCAGCAACACTTTAAAGCTAGAAGAGGCGGTGATGGTAGGGGTAAAAATCAAACTGGAAAAGGTGGAGATAACTTATATTTAAAAGTTCCAATAGGTACACAAGTTTTTGAAGAAGATAACAAAACACTAATTTTTGATTTTAAAAAAGAGAATGATGAATTCGTTGTTGCAAGTGGAGGAAAAGGTGGCTTTGGAAACACAAGATTCAAATCTTCAACCAATAGAGCACCCAAAAAATTTACAAAGGGAATCAAAGGTGAGGAATTTTGTATTTGTCTACAATTAAAAACAATTGCTGATATTGGAATTATAGGTCTACCAAATGCTGGTAAATCAAGTTTACTTGCATCAATAACAAGTGCAACTCCAAAAATTGCAAATTACAAGTTCACAACTTTAAATCCAAATTTAGGAGTAGCTTTGTATGATGATAAAGAAATTACTTTAGCTGATATACCTGGATTAATTGAAGGAGCTCATGCTGGAATTGGGCTTGGAATTAAATTTTTGAAACATGTAGAAAGATGTAGGACTTTATTGCATTTAATAGATGTAAATGAAGATAATTTAATAAACATATACAAACAAGTAAGATATGAGTTAAAAAAATATAGCAAAGAATTAATTAAAAAAGAAGAGCTTGTAGTTTTTAATAAAATTGACTTAATTGATAAAAAAACATTAGATGAAAAAATTAAAAAATTTGAAAGTAAAATTAAAAAAAAAGTTTTAACTCTATCTACAGTGAATAAATCCTCTGTTTCAAAAATAAAATCAAAATTAATTAACTATGTATCTTAAAAACTCTAAAATTATAGTTATAAAAATAGGATCCTCGCTTTTAATTGATAACAAAATGAGAATAAGACAAAAATGGCTATCAGAATTCACTAAAGACATTAAAAACTTTATTAATCAAAATAAAAAAATAATTATTGTAAGCTCTGGAGCTATTGCTCTTGGATGTAAAAAGCTAAATATAAATAAAAAGAATCTAAAACTCGATAAAAGTCAAGCAGTTGCATCAGTGGGACAAATAGAATTAATGAATTTATTTAATAAAACTTTTAACAGTAAAAAAATAAATATTTCGCAAATCTTACTTACTCTAGAAGATACAGAACAAAGAAGAAGAGCAATTAACGCAAAAAGAACTATTAATAACTTATTTGATTTAGGTTTTGTTCCAATAGTAAATGAGAATGATAGCATTGCAACTTCAGAAATTAAATATGGCGACAATGATAGACTGGCATCAAGAGTTGCTCAAATTTCTGGTGCAGATTGTCTTATATTGCTCTCTGATGTTGATGGACTTTATACAAAAAACCCTAAAATTTATAAAGATGCAGTTTTAATAAAAAAAATTAAAAATATAGACGATAATATAGAAAAAGTTGCTAATAAAAGTATTGGTATTCATGGTACAGGAGGCATGAAAACAAAAATAGATGCTGCAAAAATTTGTCAACTTTCAGGATGTATAATGGCAATCGCTAATGGTTTGTCTTTAAGACCTATAAAAAAAATATTAGAAAAAAATAATTGCACATGGTTTTTAACTGAAATTTCTAAACTAGATGCCAGAAAAAAATGGATTATAAGCTCTATTTCTCCAAAAGGTGAGATAATTATTGATGATGGAGCTATAGGAGCTCTTAAACGTGGTAAAAGTTTATTAGCTGCGGGAATAAAAAAAGTTAATGGAAAATTTAACAAAGGTGATCATATCAAAATTTTAGATGTAAATATGATAGAATGTGCAAGAGGATTAAGTTCTTTTGCATCAGATGAAATTTTAAAAATTAAAGGACAACATTCAGATAAAATTAAAGAATTGCTTGGATATGTAGCAAAATCGGAAGTTGTCCATAAAGATGATATGGTTGAGGTTTAAAAAATGAGTAAAAATTTATACATGCAAAAAATAGGTGAAAAGGCAAAAACTGCTTCTTTAAATTTATCTAACTTAAATATAGATAAGAAAAACGCAGTTTTAAAACAATTTAGTTATTATCTGAAAACGTACGAACAATTAATTTTAAATGCAAACAAAAAAGACATATCTAATGCAAAGTCCAAAAAAATTAAAGATAGTATGATTGATAGACTTAAGCTAAATAGTGAAAAAATCACTCAAATTAGAAATGCAATAAAAAAAATCATAAAATTTAAAGATCCCTTAGGAAAAACTTTATCTATCTGGAAAAGACCAAATGGTTTAATTATAAAAAGAGTATCAATACCAATTGGTACAATTGGAATAATTTATGAAAGTAGACCAAATGTTACATCTGATGTTTCAGCTTTATGTTTTAAAAGTGGAAATGTAGTAATTTTACGTGGAGGATCAGAAGCTTTTCATTCCAATAAAATTTTAGCTAAACTTTTTAAAAGAGCTCTTAAAAAGAAAAAATGTGATAAAAATTGTGTTCAATTTGTTGAAAGTAAAGATAGAAGCCACGTTGATTATCTTTTATCTGGAATGAAAAATTACATAGACTTAATCATTCCTAGGGGAGGCAAAGGACTGGTCAAAAAAGTTTTGAAAAAATCTGCAGTTTCAATCATTGGACATTACGAAGGTTTATGTCATGTCTTTGTAGACAAAGATGCAGACCTAAGTACTGCAATAAAAATTGTGAAAAATTCAAAAATGAGAAATGTTAGTATTTGTGGAGCTGCCGAAACTTTATTAATAGATAAAATGTGTTTAAAAACTCACTGTAAACCAATATTAGATCAACTAAGCAAACTAGGGTGTAAAATTATAGGAGATAAAACGATAAAAAAATTTATTTCAGAAAAAATAAAAATCGCAAGAGAAAAGGACTGGGAGACAGAATACCTTTCTCCCATAATTTCAGTAAAAAGTGTAAATGGAGTAACTGAAGCTATTGATCACATAAATAAATATGGTTCTTCTCATACCGACTCAATAGTCACAAAAAATAGAAAAACTGCTAAAAAATTTCTTTTAAATATTAAAAGTTCTATAGCAATTCATAATGCTTCAACACAATTTGCTGATGGTGGAGAATTTGGATTTGGTGCCGAGGTTGGCATTTCAACAGGTAAACTCCATCCACGAGGTCCGATCGGTCTTGATCAACTTACTACTTACAAATATATTTTGGAAGGAAATGGACAAATAAGGAAATAATTTTTTGCAAAAGATATTTAAAAAAAATCATAAAAAAATTGGTATATTGGGAGGAACTTTTGATCCAGCGCATAAAGGTCATTTAGAAATTTCAAAACAAGCAAAACAAAAATACAAACTTAATTATATTATCTGGGCAATAACAAAAAAAAATCCTTTTAAAAAAAAAAGTAAAACAAAATTAATTACTCGAATTAAATTTGCAAAAAAAATAATTAGTTTAAATAAATTTATAAAAATTAGATTTTATGAAAATAAAATTAAATCTAACAGAACAATTGATTTAATAAATCATATAAAAAGAAAAAACAACATATTAGATCTTTATTTTATAATGGGAGCTGATAATCTTATTAACTTTCATAGATGGCATAAGTGGAAATCAATTTCACAAAAATGCAATATTCTTGTTTTTGATAGACAGGGTTATAAAGCAAAGTCTTTAAAATCAATTACATTTAAACGATTAAATCAAAAGAGTTTAGAGTTTATTAAATTTAAAAAAGTTAATATTTCATCTTCTCAATTAAGAAAAATTTGATAATCTAAAATTTATTAATGGATAAAATTTCTGACCTAAAATCTATAATCCTAAATACTTTAGATTCAAATAAAGCTATAGACATAGTTAGCATTGATTTAAAAAATAAAAGCTCTATAGCTGATTATATGATAGTTGCTAGCGGAACCTCTTCAAGACATATTCAAGCATTATCTGAGCAGGTATTAGAAAAAATAAAATTAAGTGGTATTAAAAATTGTAAAATTGAAGGAAGTGAAAGCAATGACTGGAAATTGATAGATGGCATAGATGTAATTATTCATATTTTTAATCCTGAAAAAAGGAAGTTTTATGAATTGGAAAAAATGTGGTCTGAATTAATTCCCAAAGAAAAAATTTTGATATGAAAAATATATACTCAATATTTTTAATAATTTTTTTATTATTAACTAACTTTAAATACGTGCTCGCAGCAAACGATGACGATATATACAAAAAAATTGATTTATTTAGCGAAGTTTTAGACAAAATTAATAAAGAATATGTAGAAGAGATTGATCAAAGTGAAGTGATGGATGCTGCAATTAATGGTGTATTGCAATCATTAGATCCATATTCTGCTTATATGTCACCAGAGTCTTTACAAAGTATGCAAACTGAAACAAGTGGAGAATTTGGAGGGTTAGGTATTGAAGTCAGCATGGAAGCAGGTGTGGTAAAAGTAATTTCTCCCTTAGATGAATCACCTGCTTATAGAGTTGGAGTTAAAGCTGGAGACTACATTGTAAAAATTAACGAGCACCAAGTCCAAGGTAAAACTTTAATGGAGGCTGTTGATTTGATGAGAGGTTCAGTTGGTTCGGATATAGAAATAACAGTCAGAAGAAAAGGAGTTAAAAAAGCAATAATTTTTAAAATTACTAGAGAAATTATAAAAATACAGTCTGTAAAATCAAAAAAAATTGACGATAGCATAGGTTATATAAGATTAAGTGCTTTTAACGAAAATAGCAGTTCACAAATTAAAAAAAAAATAAATGAATTCAACAAAAATAAAAATATAAAAGGATATATTTTAGATCTCAGAAATAACCCTGGGGGATTACTATCACAAGCAATTAAAATTTCAGATTTCTTTTTAACAAATGGAGAAATAGTATCTACTAAATCGAGAAAAGATTCTGAAAATAGAAGATGGTTCGCTAATAAAGGAGATATCATTGATGGTAAGGTTCTTATAGTATTAATAAATTATGGATCAGCATCCGCATCTGAAATAGTAGCTGGAGCACTTAAAGACAACAAAAGAGCTATTTTGGTTGGAGAAAGTAGTTATGGTAAAGGATCAGTACAATCAATAATACATTTGAAAAATAGTGGTGCTATAAGATTAACAATTTCAAAATATTACTTACCTTCAGGAAAATCAATTTCAGAAGTTGGTATAACCCCAGATATAGAAGTTTCCGAAAGTACTGATGAGTTCCGTATCGATACAGAAAACGATAATCAACTTAATTTTGCAGTTAAGCTACTAAATGGCTAACCATGAAAGAAAATTTTGAAAAACTACCTTTAAGGAATGGTGTTGGTGTTGTTATTTTAAACTCTGAAAATAAAGTTTTTGTTGCAAAAAGAATCGATAATCCAAAAAATTTTTGGCAGATGCCTCAAGGTGGTGTAGATGATGGTGAAAACTATTATAAAGCTGCATTAAGAGAGCTAAAAGAAGAAACAAGTATTAAAAGTATATCTCTAATAAAAGAAATAGATGGTTTCATTTCTTACAATTTGCCAAATAATTTAGTGAGTATTATTTGGAAAGGTAAATACAAAGGCCAAAAACAAAAATGGTTTATAATGAAATTCACAGGAGAAGATAGTGAAATAAATATTAATACAAAAAAACCAGAATTTCTTGATTGGAAGTGGGTTGATCTAGAAACAATTACCGATACAGTTGTCGATTTTAAGCTAAAAGTTTATGAACAATTAAAACTTGAAGTAAGAAAAATTATATCTAATTAGAACCTATAGATTTTAATACATCAATCTTTTGTGATATTAAAAATCTTTTTTGGTCCTCAATATTTTCATTTAGCAATTCTTTTTCTGCATCCTGAATAGATTGATTTACATAATCTCTATCTATTTTGTCTAAGCTAAATATAGAGCTTGTTAATATTGATAAAGAGTTATCTTTAAACTCTACAATGCCGTCTTCAACATAAAACTTTTCTTCTGTATTTTTTGAAAAAATTTTTATAATTCCTGGTTTTAAAAAAGATATTATAGAAATATGATCTTTTAAAATTCCCATTTCCCCTTCGAAAGCTGGAACTACTACCTCAGTTACATTTTCATTGGACAGAAAAGACTTTTCAGGATTTACTATTTCAACTTTGAACTCTTCACTCATTAAGCTACATCTTTCGCCATTTTTTCTGCTTTTTCTATTGCTTCTTCAATAGTCCCCACCATGTAGAATGCGGCCTCCGGTAAATGATCATATTCACCTTTGCATATTGCATCAAATCCTTTGATTGTAGCCTCAAGATCAACTAATTTTCCTGGTGAACCAGTAAATACTTCTGCCACAAAAAAGGGTTGTGATAAAAATCTTTGGATTTTCCGTGCTCTTGCTACAGTTAATTTATCGTCTTCTGACAATTCATCCATACCCAAAATTGCAATAATATCTTGTAAGGATTTGTAAGTTTGCAATATTTTTTGAACTTCTCTGGCCACTCTATAATGTTCTTCTCCTACAATCCTTGGATCTAAAATTCTAGAAGTTGAATCTAGAGGATCAACAGCAGGATAGATTCCAAGCTCAGCAATTTGTCTAGACAACACTGTAGTTGCATCTAGATGTGAGAAAGATGTTGCTGGTGCTGGGTCAGTTAAATCGTCAGCTGGAACGTAAATAGCTTGAACAGATGTAATTGATCCTTTATTTGTTGTTGTAATTCTTTCTTGTAAATTTCCCATATCAGTTGCTAGAGTTGGTTGATATCCTACAGCAGAAGGAATTCTTCCAAGTAATGCGGATACTTCTGAACCAGCTTGAGTAAATCTAAAAATATTGTCTACAAAAAATAATACATCTTGCCCTTCTTGATCTCTAAAGTATTCAGCAACTGTAAGACCTGTTAAACCAACTCTTGCTCTAGCTCCAGGAGGTTCATTCATTTGTCCATAAACAAGTGCTGCTTTTGATCCAGTCCCTTCTGGTTTAATAACTCCTGATTCAATCATTTCATGATATAAATCATTTCCTTCTCTAGTTCTCTCTCCAACGCCAGCAAAGACAGAAAAGCCACCATGAGCTTTTGCAATATTATTTATCAGTTCCATTATAATTACAGTTTTGCCAACACCCGCTCCACCGAATAGGCCAATTTTTCCACCCTTTGCATATGGTGCAAGTAAATCAACAACTTTAATTCCAGTTACTAATATTTCAGTTTCCGTAGATTGGTCTGTAAATACTGGAGCAGGTCTAT
The DNA here is from genome assembly GCA_902607215.1 of uncultured Pelagibacteraceae bacterium. Taxonomy (GTDB): domain Bacteria; phylum Pseudomonadota; class Alphaproteobacteria; order Pelagibacterales; family Pelagibacteraceae; genus Pelagibacter. The sequence continues at coordinate 23,252 of CACLJJ010000003.1, read as the reverse complement.
GAATTGGCCAACTTTCTTTAGTTTTAACCTCACCTTTTTCATCGATAGGTTCACCAACTACATTTACAATTCTTCCCAATGTTTCGGGTCCAACAGGAACTTTTATAGGTGCTCCTGTGTCAGTTACCTCATCTCCTCTTTTTAATCCTTCAGTAGCGTCCATGGCAATTGTTCTTACACTTGCCTCACCCAAATGTTGTGCAACTTCTAAAACTAACCTGTTTTCTGCATTTTTGCATTCTAATGCCGTTAATATTTCTGGTAATTCACCATCAAATTTCACATCTACTACCGCTCCTATAATTTGTGTAATTTTTCCTTTTTTCATAATTATAAACTTTCTGCTCCTGATATAATTTCAATTAGTTCTTTAGTAATTGCTGCTTGTCGGCTTCTATTGTATTTAATAGTAAGCTTCTCAACCATTTCACCAGCATTTCGAGTTGCGTTATCCATGGCGCTCATTCTTGAACCTTGTTCACTTGCCGAATTTTCTAACATCGCTTTAAAAATCTGAGTTGAAATATTCTTTGGCAATAAATTGCTTAATATTTCGTCTTCTTCTGGTTCAAATTCATAATTATCTTCTGAAGAAGAACCTTCAGATTCCGATGATTTTAAAGGAATTATTTGTTGCGCTTGAGGTATTTGAGTAATTACATTTTTAAATTTATTATAAAAAATTGTGCAAACATCAAATTCTTTTTTTAAAAAACTTTCAATTATTATTTTTCCAACTTTTTCTGCATCAAAATAATTCGCATTTTTTGACTCTTTAAAAGATATTTTTTCAATAATTTTATCATTATATAATCTCTTTAATTGATCATATCCTTTCGATCCGACAGTAATAATTTTTAGTGTTTTACCTTCGTCTAATACTTTTCCAAAGTAAACCTTTGCTTTTTTTATTATATTTGAATTAAAACCACCACAAAGGCCTCTGTCAGAGGTTAATACAACACATAAATGTACTTTATCTTGTCCAGTTCCCGTTAACAATTTAGGTGCATTTTCTTTGTCAGATATTCCATCGGCAAGATTTAAAATAATATTATTCATTTTTTCTGAATATGGTCTTCCTTTTTCAGCACTTTCTTGTGCTCTCTTAAGTTTGGCCGCTGCAACCATTTTCATCGCTTTGGTAATCTTTTGAGTAGATTTCACACTTACTATTCTTTTTTTTAAATCATCCAAACTTGCCATATTTTTTTAATTAAGATTTTTTTTAAAATCATTTATTATACCAGCCAACAATTTCTCAGAGTCTTCCTCAAGTTTTCCAGAACTTGAAATGGACTCTAAAATTTCTGGTTTTTCTGATTTACATTTTTCAATTATTTTTAACTCAAACTGAGCAATATCTTTAAGCTCAATATCATCTAAATAGCCTCTTACCCCACAAAATACAGAAATAACTTGTTCTGCTACTGTCATTGGTGAAAATTGCTTTTGCTTTAAAAGTTCAGTTAGTTTTGATCCTCGATTTAAAAGTTTTTGTGTAGATGCATCTAAATCTGATCCAAACTGTGCAAATGCGGCCATTTCTCTATATTGAGCAAGTTCTAATTTCATAGATCCAGAAACTTTTTTCATTGCCTTCGTTTGTGCTGCCGATCCAACTCTTGATACAGACAAACCAACGTTAATTGCAGGTCTAATACCTTGGTTAAATAAATTCGTCTCAAGAAATATTTGTCCATCTGTAATTGAAATAACATTGGTTGGTATATACGCAGAAACATCTCCTGCTTGTGTTTCAATAATTGGTAAAGCTGTTAAAGATCCGCCACCATGTTTATCACTTAACTTTGCAGCTCTTTCTAACAGTCTGCTATGTAAATAAAATACATCTCCAGGGTAGGCCTCTCGTCCTGGGGGCCTTCTTAACAAAAGAGACATTTGTCTATAAGCTACTGCTTGTTTTGACAAATCATCATATATGATTAAGGCATGCATTCCATTATCTCTAAAATATTCACCCATTGTACAACCAGTATACGGCGCTAAAAATTGAAGTGGCGCTGCATCGGATGCTGTAGCAGCCACAATAGTTGTATACTCCATTGCACCTGCTTCTTCTAATGTTTTTTGAATTTGTCTTACTGTTGATCTTTTTTGACCTATTGCAACATAAATACAATATAATTTTTGTTTTTCGCTTCCTGACTCATTTATTTTTTTCTGATTTATAATCGTATCAACTGCAACTGCAGTTTTTCCTGTTTGTCTATCTCCAATAATTAGTTCTCTTTGGCCTCTTCCAATTGGAACTAGACTATCAATTGCTTTAAGACCTGACTGCATTGGTTCACTTACTGATTGCCTGGGAATTATTCCAGGAGCTTTAACTTCTACTCTGCTTTTTTTTACTCTTTTTTCTAAAGCACCTTTTCCATCTATAGGATTTCCCAAACCATCAACTACTCTACCTAATAATTCTTTTCCTACTGGTGCATCAACAATAGCTCCTGTTCTTTTTACAGTATCTCCTTCTTTAATGGCTCTATCATCGCCAAAAATTACAACTCCAACATTTTCGCTCTCAAGATTTAGTGCCATGCCTTTTGAACCATCTGAAAATTCAACCATCTCTCCAGCTTGTACATTATCTAAACCATATACTCTGGCAATACCGTCCCCTACCGACAAAACTTGACCAACTTCTGTTACCTCAGCTTTATCACCAAATTTTTTAATTTGTTCTTTTAATATTTTTGTTACTTCTGAAGGATTAATTTCCATTTATGCCTCTATCATTTTATTTTCAATTTTTTGTAATTTATTTTTTATTGAAGTATCTATCATTGTGCTACCAACTTGAATTATCAACCCTCCAATTAAACTAGGATCATTTTTAAAATTTAATCTTATTTTAGAGTCAAAAGATTTTGTTAAATCAGCTTTAATGCTGTTAATTTCATTTTCACTCATTTTTTTCGCCACAATTAATTCAGCTTTTATTTCGCCTCTTTTTTTTGAGCAAGTTTCTGTATAATCTTTAAGTATTTTTTCTACATAAAAAAATCTTCTTTTTGATATTAAAAAACATAAAAATTTTGTTAGTAACTCATTAAGTTTAAATTGCTCTGAAATTTTAATTATTGTTTTTTGTTGATCTTCCTTACTATTGGTTGGATTTTTGATAAAATAATTGAACTCTTTATTTTTTGAAATCAGATTAATTAATGCAAAAGATTGGTCTTCAATTTCTTTAGTTGAATTACTTTCTTTCGCAAGCTCAAATAAAGCAAGTGAATACCTACTTACAGACGTACCAGAAAAATCTTTAGTTTTACTCAACTTATTTCCCTTATTAGTATTTGAAGAACTTATAAAAATTTAAATTTAATTAGCATATGACCCAAACCTCTTCAAGCGCCACATTATCATAATAGTTTAATTTTTGCTGATTAATTGAAGTTTATTGGGTCAACATCAACCGTCAGTTTTATTCCGCTTGAAAATTTGAATTTTGAGATAATTTTAGTTAGTGAATTTTGGACATTAAGTGATTTTTTGCCCCTTACTAATAGTCTTACCCTAAATTTTCTTTTTAATCTAAATATTGGAGCATTCACTGGACCTAAAACTTTACCATCAATAAATTTTTCAATAAAATTTTTGAATTTAATCGAATCTTTTTCAACTTTTTTTTCGTCACTACCTGTGACTATCAGTGATATAAATCTTTGAAAAGGTGGAAGATTATTAGATCTTCTTAATTCAAGTTCTTTTTCTAAAAATATATCTGGATTACTATTTGTAATATCGGTTATCATGTTTGTATTTAAATTATAAGTTTGAAAATAAACTATTGCTGGTTTTCCAGCTCTTCCGGCTCTTCCTGCAAGTTGGTGATACAATTGTAAATTTTTTTCTGTGCCTCTTAAGTCATGACCTTGGGAAGTTAAATCTATATCAACAACAACAATACAATTTAGGTTGGGAAAATGAAAACCTTTAGATATAAGTTGTGTTCCTACCAAAATTTGAATTTCATTATTAACAATTTTTTTTAATATGTCTGTAGAATTTTTTTTATTCATTGTGTCGCTAGAAAAAATTAATATTTTTTTTAAAGGAAACCTTTTTTTGATTTCTTCATAAATTCTTTCCACTCCAGGACCACAAAAAATAAAATCACACATTTGATTTGCTGAACACTTTCTAACAAGCTGAGATTTATATCCGCAGTAGTGACATAACAAAATTTGTTTATTTTTATGATAAACTAAATTGATTGAACAATTTGGACACGAAAAACTTTTTAAACATTTTTTACATAATGCGTGAGGCGAAAATCCTCTTCTATTTAAAAAAAAAAGAACCTGATCTTTGTTTTTAAGATGAAAGTTTACTTTTTCTATAATTTTTTTTGAAATCCAAGATTGAGGTTCTAATTTAATTTTATTTAAATTTATTATTTCGTAATTTGGTAATGAAGCATTTTTATATCTCTTATGAAGTTTAGAGCTAGTATATTTCCCTTTTTTTATATTATCATAAGTTTCTACTGATGGAACTGCTGTAACTAAGTTAATTGGTATATTTTCAAACAATGCTCTCGATATAGCCATGTCCCTAGCATTATAAATTATGCCTTCATCTTGTTTATATGATTGATCGTGTTCTTCATCCACAATTATCAAACCTAAATTTTTAAAAGGTAAAAATAACGATGATCTGGCTCCAATCACTACATTAATTTTTTGATTTAGAATTCCACTCCAAATAATCTCCCTATTTTTTTTAGTTATTCCAGAATGCCAAATAGCCGCTCTAAATCCAAAAAATTCAATGAATTTTTTTTCAAACTGGCCCGTTAAACCAATTTCAGGTAATAATATTAGTCCCTGAAATCCATTGCTTAATATTTTCCTAAGAGCTTCAAAATAAACTATGGTTTTTCCCGAACCAGTAACTCCTTGAAGAACGTGTACTCTAAATTTTTGATTAGAAAAATTCATTTTTTTTAAATTCTCTTTTTGCTCTAAAGTTAGCTTAAATTTTTGAATTTTAATTTTATGGTTAAAATTCTCATAATTTTTTTTTGGTAATTCTTCAACTACTTTACTGCTTAATAATACTAATTTTAGAGCCATTCCTTTTGGGACCATATTGTATTCTGAAAACCAATTTAGAAACTTTATTGTATTTTTATTTAAGCTTGGAATTTCAAATTTTTTGATTACTTGTTTTATTGCATAGTTTTTATTTTTATTTTTTTCAAATTCATCCCAGACTACTCCTATTGCTTTTGATTTTCCAAAAGGTACTTCTACATAATCTCCTAACTTTAAATTTAAGCTGGTCTCATAAGTAAATGGATAATTGAAAATATTTGGTATAAGAATCGGTACTCTCATATTTCTATATTATGAAAATTTTTTAAGAGTGTATTGCTCTTTTATCTATCGATAATGCCGCTTCTTTTACAGCCTCAGAAAAAGTTGGATGTGCATGGCACGTTCTTGCAATATCTTCTGAGCTTGCACCAAATTCCATTGCAACAGCTATTTCTGCTATCATTTCACCCACATGCGGACCTATCATGTGAACACCTAATATTTTGTCTGTTTTTTCATCAGCAAGGATTTTTACAAATCCTTCTGGCTCATTAATCGCTTTAGCTCTAGAATTTGCAATAAATGGGAATTTTCCAACTTTATATTTAGTACCTAATGAATTTAACTGTTCTTCTGTTTTTCCAACTGTAGCAACTTCTGGCGATGTATAAATAACTCCTGGGATAACATCATAATTAACATGACCAGATTGACCCGCTATTAATTCAGCTACCGCAATTCCTTCCTCTTCTGCTTTGTGCGCCAACATTGGCCCTTCAATTACATCACCAATTGCATAAATGTTTTTAACATTGGTTTCAAAATTTTTATTTACTTTAATTCTTTTTTTCTCATCCAATAAAACTCCAATAGAATCTAAGTTTAAATCCTTTGTATTTGCTTTTCTTCCTACTGAAATTAAAACGACATTACATTCTAATTCGCTTTTTTTTCCATCTTTATCCAATAATGAAACTTTAGCTGATGTTTTATTATTTTTAATTGATTCTACTTTTATTTGCATATGAAAGTTAATTCCTTGTTTTTTTAAAATCTTCATAAATTCTTTAGATATTTCTTTATCCATGCCTGGAGTAATATGATCTAAAAATTCAATAACATGCACCTCAGATCCTAACCTAGACCACACTGAACCCATTTCTAATCCAATATAACCACCTCCAACAATAATCATTTTTTTTGGAACGGACTTAAGAAATAACGCTCCTGTTGAAGATAAAATAATTTTTTCATCAAATTTTACAGATGGAAGTGAAATAGGTTCAGATCCTGTGCTAATAATAGTTTTTTCAGTCTTTAAAATAATTTTTTTTTTTTTATCATCAATTATTGATATTTGATTGGCTGAGTTAAAACTTCCAATGCCTTTAAAATAAGTAACTTTATTTTTTTTGAATAAGAATTCTACACCTTTTGTCAAAACAGTAACGGCTTTATCTTTGTTTTTCATCATTTTTTCCAAATTAAGTTTTACTTGACCTGTCTCTATTCCAAGATTCGTAAAATTTTTTGCTTTATGAAAATTTTCAGAAAGATTTAATAAACTTTTTGATGGTATACAGCCAACATTTAAACAAGTTCCTCCCAAAGATCCTCTGGATTCTATACATGCAGTTTTAAAACCTAATTGAGCTAATCTAATAGCACAAACATATCCACCAGGACCCCCACCTATAACAACTACATTAAATTTTTCAGGCATTTAAATTTCTAAAAATAACTTTCCTGGGTCTTCCAAGGTTTCTTTAACGGTCTTTAAAAAAGAAACCGAATCCTTACCATCAATTATTCTATGATCATAAGATAATGCTAAATACATTACAGGTCTTATTTTAATTTCTCCATCTACTACCATGGCTCTTTCAACAATATTATGCATCCCTAGTACACCAGATTGAGGCAAATTTAAAATTGGAGTTGATAACATTGACCCATAAACTCCACCATTGCTTATTGTGAAAGTTCCGCCCTGTAGATCTTCAATATTTAATTTTCCATCTCTAGCTTTTTCAGAAATAGTTTTTATATTTTTCTCAATGTCAGCAAACGAGAGTTCATCTGCATTTCTTAATACTGGAACTACTAAGCCCTTCTCTGTTCCAACTGCAAAACTAATATTATAATAATTTTTGTATACTATCTCATCACCATCTATTTCCGCATTAACTGCTGGAAAAACTTTCAAAGCTACAACACAAGCTTTTACAAAGAATGACATAAAACCTAATTTAGTTCCGTATCTTTTTTGAAAATCTTTCTGATTTTCTTTTCTCATCTCAATAATTTTTGTCATATCAACTTCATTAAAAGTTGTAAGTAATGCTGCATTTTCTTGAGCTTGTTTTAACCTTTTTGCTATTGTTTGCCTTAACCTGCTCATTTTAATTCGTTCCTCTTCACCAAATTTAATTTTTCTCTCATAAGGTTTTGGACTAACTGACATTAAATTTAATAAATCTCCTTTTGATATTCTTCCGTCTTTACCCGTCCCTTTAATTGACTCTATATTGATATTTTTTTCGGCAACTATTTTTCTTACTGATGGTGAAAGAGATGCCAATTTTATTGGTTTTTTAATATCTTTTTTATCTTTAATTTCGTCAGTTAAAACTAAAGGTTGCTCATCATTAGTTAAAACCAATGGTTGCTCGTCGTTTTCTTCTTTTTCTAAATTTACAACTTTATTAATTTTTATATCAGGCTTGATTTTTTTAATTTCTGTTTGAATGCTTTGGCCATTACTTTGAATTGATCCTAAAACTGTTCCAACTTTAACCACATCTCCATCTTTAAATTTAATGTCTCCGATTGTTCCATTTATTGGTGATGGAACCTCTAAGTTAACTTTATCAGTCTCCAATTCTACAACTGGCTCATCAGCTTCAACTGGATCACCAACATTTTTTAACCATTTTGCAACTGTTGCTTCAGTTATGCTCTCTCCTAGAGCTGGTACTAAAATTTTTTCACTCATTTTTATTTAAATACTTTGTCTATTATATCTTTTTGTTGTGCCAAGTGTCTTTTTGCGTATCCAGTAGCTGGTGATGCTGCAGGATTCCTACCTATATACATGATTCCTTTATTTTTAGCTCCTATATAATTTAATGTCCATTGGATATAGTCTCGCACTAAAAGCCATGCACCCATATTTACTGGTTCTTCTTGACACCAATAAAATTTTGCATTTTTAGCATATTTTTTTATCTCTTTAACTAAAGGTTTAATAGGAAATGGATAAAGTTGCTCTATCCTAAACATTACCACATCATCCTTTTTTAATTTTTCTCTAGCCTCTAAAAGATCAAAGTAAACTTTACCTGAACATAAAATCACTTTTCTTATTTTGTCGCTTTTCTTAAGTTTTATAAAACTATTTTCTTTTGGATCAATCGCATGATCCCAAAGGACTCTATGAAAAGAATTTTTTTTACCAAAATCTTCTAAATTAGATACACAAAGTTTATTTCTTAATAATGATTTGGGAGTCATAATAACCAGTGGTTTTCTAAAATCTCTGTGAATTTGACGTCTTAAAGCATGAAAATAATTTGCAGGAGTAGTACAATTCATAACTTGTAAATTATCTTGTGCACATAATTGGAGAAATCTTTCTAGTCTTCCAGATGAATGTTCTGGGCCCTGACCTTCATAGCCATGGGGCAAAAGCATTACAAGTCCACTTGCTCTAGACCATTTCCTTTCACCTGATGAGATAAACTGATCTATAATTATTTGAGCTCCATTAGCAAAATCTCCAAATTGTGCTTCCCAAATAGTTAGTGTACTTGGCTCGACCAAGCTGTAGCCATATTCAAACCCTAGAACTGCAAGCTCAGACAAGAAACTATCAACAACTTCAAATTTTTTTTGATTATTTGAAATGTTGTTTAAAGGAATATAACGAGAATTATCTACTTGATTTCTTAAAACAGAATGCCTTTGACTAAAAGTACCTCTTCCAGAATCCTGACCTACCAACCTTACTGGAAATCCTTCTTCAAGAAGAGTGCCAAATGCTAAAGACTCTGCGGCAGACCAATCTATTCTTTTTTTTCTTATAATTGATTCTTTTCTCAATTCTAAAATTTTAGAAATTGTTTTATGAATATTAATTTCTGGAGGAATATTATTAATTTTTTCAGAAATTTTAAGAATTTTATTTAAATCTACACCACTTTTTCCTCTTTTATCTTTTCCTTTTTCTGGTTTGTATCTTGACCATGTTCCTTCATACCATTCAATTTTAGGTTTATAATCTTTTGCAGTTTTGTATTGTTCATCAAGTAGATTTAAGAATTCTTTTTTCATTTTATCAAATTCTTCTTGGTTAAGAATTCCATTTTTGACTAACTTGTCTCCATATACATTAAGCGTTGTTGGATGTTGTCTAATTTTTTTATACATTAATGGTTGAGTAAATGATGGCTCATCACCTTCATTATGACCAAATCTACGGTAACAAATCATGTCGATAACAACATCTTTATTAAATTGCTGTCTAAACTCGATTGCAATTTTTGCACAATGCACGACTGATTCAGGATCATCACCATTGCAATGCAAAATTGGAGCGTCAACCACTTTTCCCAAATCTGATGGATACGGACTCGATCTTGCAAATCTTGGACTTGTCGTAAATCCAATTTGATTATTAGCAATAATGTGAATTGTTCCACCAGTGTTGTGACCTGGTAAACCTGACATAGCAAAACATTCTGCAACTATACCTTGTCCTGCAAATGCAGCATCACCATGAATTAAGATTGGTATTACTTTATTTCTTTTTGAATCCTTGTGAAAAAATTGTTTTGCTCTTGTTTGTCCAAGAACAACTGGATCTACTGCTTCTAAATGGGAAGGGTTATCAGTTAAACTTACATGAACAGAATTACCATCAAACTCTCTGTTTGATGAGGCACCTAAATGATATTTTACATCTCCAGCAGTTTCTTCAGGTGTATTAGAAAATTGTCCAGCAAATTCATTAAAAATTCTCTTATAAGATTTTTGTAATACATTTGCTAAAACATTTAACCTTCCACGGTGCGGCATTCCGATTTTAATTTCTTTTACTCCTAGTTGGCCACCACGTTTGATTATTTGTTCAAGTGCAGGAATTAAAGATTCAGCTCCATCCAAACCAAATCTTTTTGTTCCAACAAATTTTTTTGCAAGAAATTTTTCAAATCCTTCAGCTTGAATAATTTTATTTAATATTTTCTTTTTCCCAACGTCAGCAAATTTAATTTTGTTTTCCTCTTTTTCCATTCTATTTCTAAACCAAACTTTTTCAGTCGGATCTGAAATATGCATATACTCAACGCCAATTGTAGAACAGTAAACTTTTCTTAACTTTTTAAGTATTTCATTAATTGATGCATATCCAGCATCCATATAAGATCCTAAAAATATTTTTTTATCATAGTCTTCCTTTTTAAAGCCATGATCCTCTGGGTGTAATTCATGAAGATATTTTCTATCCATCATTCCAAGTGGATCTAAATTTGCAATTAAATGACCTCTAATTCTGTACGCTCTGATTAGTGCAATTGCTTTTATAGATTGATTTTTTTCAACTTCAAAATCCTCTGTGTGTAAAAATTTTTCAACATTTTTTTTTGATGAAGTTTTAATATTTATTCTTTTTTTGTTGGGTTTCCATGTCGGGCCTTCAATCTCTTTTATTACAGATTGAATATCATCATCCAATGTTTCAAAATATTTTTTCCAACTCTCAGGTAGATTTGGATCTTTTTCAATAAACCTAATATACATTTCCTCTATAAAGGCACTATTTGACTTATTTAAAAAGGAGGTCTTTTCGTATTCTAAGTTTTTTGATGAGCTCATTAATTTAATACTCTTAGTATAGTATTTGTATCAAATATTTTAAAGTGACAATTTGTTATATAGAGTTCTTCCAATATCTGCGGGAGATTTAGCTATAGTGATGCCTGCATTCTCCATAATTTTAATCTTATCCTCTGCACCACCTTTGCCGCCAGATATTATGGCTCCAGCATGACCCATTCTTCTTCCTGGTGGTGCAGTAATTCCTGCAATAAATCCAACAATGGGCTTTTTTATTGTATGATTTTTAACAAATTCAGATGCCTCTTCCTCGGCTGAACCACCTATTTCACCAATCATTAATATAGATTCTGTTTCAGGATCTTTTAAAAATAGATCGAGGCAATCTATAAAATTAGTTCCATTAATGGGATCGCCACCAATACCTATACATGTTGATTGTCCCAATCCATTTTCTGTTGTTTGCGCAACAGCTTCATAAGTTAAAGTTCCAGATCTAGAGACTATACCAACGGTTCCTTTCTTATGAATATTGCCTGGCATAATTCCAATTTTGCATTCGCCTGGGGTAATTATACCTGGACAGTTTGGACCTATTAATCTTGATTTAGATTTTGATAAATGTTTTTTAACTTTTAACATATCTAAAACAGGAATTCCTTCAGTTATACAAACAATAAGATCTATACTAGCATCTATAGCTTCTATTATAGCTCCTGCTGCAAATTTAGCTGGAACATAAATCATAGTAGCATTTGCATCTGTAGCTTTTTTGGCCTCAACAACTGTATTAAATACAGGTCTATCAAGATGAATTTGACCTCCTTTTTTTGGTGTTACCCCACCCACTAAATTTGTTCCATACTCAAGTGATTGCTCAGAGTGAAATGTACCATGAGCACCTGTAAATCCCTGACAAATAACTTTTGTATTTTTATTAACTAAAACTGACATTTTATTTTATTTCTTTAACAATTTTTTTTGCAGCATCAGATAAATCAGATGCTGAAATTATTTTTAACCCTGAATTATCTAAAATCATTTTACCCTGTTCAAAGTTAGTGCCAGCCAATCTAACTACTAATGGTACATGAATTTTAGTTTCTTTGGCTGCATCAACTACGCCTTGCGCAAGCACATCACATTTCATAATGCCTCCAAAAATATTTATTAAAATTCCTTTTACATTTTTGTCTGACAAAATTATTTTAAAAGCTGCAGAAACTTTTTCTTTTGATGCGCCACCACCTACATCTAAAAAATTAGCTGGTTCTTCACCATGTAATTTAATTATATCCATTGTTGCCATGGCTAATCCTGCACCATTGACCATGCAACCGATGCTTCCGTCTAATTTAATATAGGCTAAGTCATGTTTGCTAGCTTCTATCTCTGTTGGATCTTCTTCGTTTAAATCCCTAAGTTCAGCAATTTCATTATGTTTAAATAACGCATTATCATCAAAATTAATTTTCGCATCTAAACAAACTATTTTATTATCTTTAGTCAAAATTAATGGATTTATCTCAACCATACTAGCGTCAGTGCTGATAAACATTTTATAGATAGATTTAATTAATTTTATAGCTTCATTTTTATTCTGATTATTTAGATTAAATATTTTTATAATCTCTTCACAATTAGCATCTGAAATTTCGTTTTCAAAATCTACTTTAGTTGTAATTATTTTATTGGGCGTTTTACTTGCAACTTCTTCTATATCCATTCCCCCTTGATCGCTTGAAATAAATGCAATTTTTGAGCTTACTCTGTCTACTAAACAAGATAAGTAAAATTCTTTTGATATATTTGATGAAACTTCAACATATAATCTTTTAACTTCTTTCCCTTGAAGTCCTGTTTGGTGAGTTATCAAATTTTTACCTAACAATTCTTTAGCCGCAGTACTTAATTCTTCTATCGTGTTTAAAATTTTTACTCCTCCTGCTTTTCCTCTTCCTCCAGCATGAATCTGTGCTTTTAAAACAAATTTTTCTGTCTTTAATGATTTTGCTTTTTCTACTAATTCTTCAACTGAAAATGCAACGACTCCCTTGGGAACGACTGCACCATATTTTTTTAAAATTTGTTTAGCTTGGTGCTCGTGAATATTCATTATTATTTAGAAAGGTCTTTATCAATTGCCGAAGCGGCATCCCATAATTTTTTAACTGCCTCTATTGAATGCATAAATTGACTTTTTTCCTTTTCATCTAAGTTTATTTCTTCTATTTTTTCTACGCCATCTTTTCCGATTATCACAGGAACACCAGCAAAAATATTTTTTACACCATATTCTCCATTAAGATGAACTGCACAAGGAAGTAGCTTTTTTTCATCTTTTAAATATGCTTCTGCCATCTGAACACCTGATGCTGCTGGCGCATAAAATGCAGAACCTTTTTCTAAATATTTAACAATTTCAGCACCTCCATCTCTAGTTCTTTGATTAATTTCTTCTAGTCTTTCTAATGATAGTTTTCCCTCTTTTACTAAATCTAATAATGGTTTGCCTGAAACTTTTGTAAATCTTGGCAACGGAACCATTGTATCTCCATGTCCTCCCATAACCATTGCTTCTATTTCTTTTACTGGAACTTTAAGTTCTAGTGATAAAAATAATTTAAATCTTGAACTGTCTAAAATTCCTGCCATTCCAACAACTTTATTTGTTGGAAGCCCAGAATATTTTTGAAATGCCATAACCATAACATCCAATGGATTGGTAATACATATTACAAAAGCATTAGGTGCATTTTTTTTTATACCTTCAGCTACCTGTTTAATGATTTTTAAATTTATTCCTAGTAAATCATCTCTACTCATTCCTGGTTTTCTTGGCACGCCTGCAGTTATAATAATTACATCTGAATTTTTTATGTCTTCATAATTATCTGTTCCAGATAATTTAACATTAAATCCATCAACAGATGATGATTGGGCTATGTCTAAAGCTTTTCCTTTGGCTATACCACTTGCAACATCAAATAAAACAACTTCATCCACTAATTCTTTTAAACCAATTAAATGAGCTAATGTTCCACCTATTTGACCTGCACCAATTAAAGATATTTTTTTCATATTTTTCCTTATTTCATTGTTGGCATTACAAATTCTGCATTAGATCTTATGCCAGAAGGCCATCTTGAAGTTATCGTTTTTAATTTTGTATAAAATCTTACTCCTTCTATTCCATGCATTGCACTATCTCCAAATAAAGACCTTTTCCATCCACCAAAACTATGAAAGGCCATTGGAACAGGTATTGGAACGTTAATTCCAACCATGCCTATCTGAATTTTACTAGCAAATGTTCTTCCAGCATCTCCATCTCTTGTATAAATACTAACGCCATTTCCATACTCGTGTTCATTAATTAACTTTGTTGCCTCATCAAAAGTCTTAACTCTCACAACTGACAAAACTGGTCCAAATATTTCTTCTTTATAAATTCTCATATCTTTTTTAACATTATCAAACAAACATCCACCTATAAAAAAACCATTTTCATAACCTTGAAGTTTTAAATTTCTTCCATCAACAACTAAATTAGCTCCTTCTTTTACACCCACATCTACATATCCTTTTACTTTTTCTAAATGCTCTTTTGTTACCAGTGGTCCCATCTCCGAATTTTTATCCATTCCTGGCCCAACTTTTAATGACTCTGCTTTTTTTGATAAACGAGAAACAAGCTCATCACCTATGTTTCCTACAGCTACAGCTACAGATTGTGCCATACATCTTTCACCTGCAGATCCATAAGCTGCACCCATCAAACCATTAACTGCACCATCAATGTCACAATCTGGCATAACAACTAAATGATTTTTTGCTCCACCTAATGCTTGTACTCTCTTTTCATTCTTAGCTGCATTTTCATAAATATATTTTGCAATGGCTGTTGAGCCAACAAAACTTACAGCTTTAATTTCTTTATTTTCTAAAATTGCGTCTACAGCTTCCTTGTCTCCATTAACAACATTAAACACTCCATCTGGAAGTCCTGCTTCTTTTAAAAGTTGAGCTAATTTTATTGAACACGATGGATCTTTTTCAGAAGGTTTCAAAATAAATGTATTTCCACATGCAATTGCAATTGGAAACATCCACATAGGGACCATAGCTGGGAAATTAAATGGTGTTATCCCAGCAACAACTCCTAATGGTTGTCGCATGGACCAGCTATCAACATTTGTTCCAACATTTTCTGAAAATTCTCCTTTAAGAACTTGTGGAATTCCACATGCGAATTCAACAACTTCTAATCCTCTAGTTAAGGATCCTTTTGCATCTTCATAAACTTTTCCATGTTCAGAAACTATCAGCTCAGTAAGCTCTTTAGAGTTTTTTTCTATTAATTCTTTAAATTTAAACATAACTCTAGCTCTTTGAAGAGGTGGTTTTAATGACCAAGAATCAAAGGCCTTTTTAGCAACTTCGACTGCTTGATCTAAATCAGATTTACTGGCTAATCTTACTTCAGACTCCTGTTCTCCAGTGGCTGGATTAAAAACTTTACTTTTTCTGCCAGATGAACCAGAAATTAGCTTTCCACCAACAAAATGTTCAATTAAATTCATAAATACAACTTTTTAGTTTAAAAATTAAATTTAGTCTATTAAAAACTAAAAAGATCATTGAAATGCTTCAAAAGGAATTTTTCTAAATTGAAGTTGCTAACATTTTTTTTATTTCTGCTATTGCTTTTGCTGGATTTAAGCCTTTTGGACAAGCATTTGTGCAATTCATAATAGTATGACATCTATAAAGTTTTAATTCATCAGCAACTTTTTTTAACCTCTCTTTTCTTTCTTCATCTCTACTATCTATAATCCATCTATAGGCTTGAAGTAGAACAGCTGGTCCAAGATATTTATCACCATTCCACCAATAACTTGGGCATGCTGTAGAACAACAAGCACACATTATACATTCATAAAGACCATCTAATTTTGATCTATCTTCTATAGATTGTAAATTTTCTTTATTATCATCTTTTTTAGAATTTTTTAACCATGGCTCAATCGACTGATACTGTTTATACAGTGTATTTAAATCTCCGATTAAATCCTTTTGAACTTTTAAATGAGGTAAAGGATAAATATTTATATCACCTTTTATTTCTGCATGTGGCTTAGTACAGGCTAATCCATTTTTTCCATCCATATTCATAGCACAAGAACCGCAAACTCCATGAGCGCAAGATCTTCTATAGGCGATCGATGAGTCTATTTCATTTTTAATTTTGTTTAGCAGATCTAATACTTTTGATGGGCAATTATCCATGTCAACCTCATAAGTATCTATTCTGGGATTTTTGCCGCTTGAAGGGTCCCATCTATAAATATTAACTTTTCTAATATTTTTTGATCCAGTTTTATCCCTGTAATACTCCCCTTTTTCTACTTTTGAGTTTTTAGGTAAATTTATTTGTACCATTAATAAACCCTTTCTTGAGGAGGAAAATATTGTACATCGTTTGATAATGTCGATTTATGCACTTCTCTGTAAGAAATTTTTGTTTCACTTCCTTTGCACCAAGACAATGTATGCTTCATAAAGTTATTATCATCTCTTTTAGGATGATCTTTTCTTGCGTGAGCTCCTCTGCTTTCTTTGCGTTCATAAGCCGAATCTATAGTAACTATAGCCTGTCTAATTAAGTTATCAAATTCCAGAGTTTCAACTAAATCTGTATTAAAAATTAAAGATTTATCTTTTACTGATATTGAATCTATTCCTTCAAATGGTTTTCTTATTTCTTCTACACCTTCTTTTAAAGTTTTTTCTGTTCTGAATACTGCACATTTTGACTGCATAGTTTTTTGCATAGCCAATCTTAAATCAGCTGTCTTGTTATTTCCATTGCCATTTCTTAATTTTTCAAACCTATCCAAACACTTGTCTGTTTCGGTTTTTGAAATTTCCTCATGCAAAGTTCCAGTTTTTACCAGTTCTGCTGCTCTTTTTGCTGCCGCTCTTCCAAAAACCACAAGGTCAATCAATGAGTTTGACCCTAGTCTGTTAGCTCCATGAACAGAAACACAAGCTGCTTCTCCTATTGCCATAAGCCCAGGGACAACTTTTTCAGAACCATCCACAGTCATAACTTCAGCTTTGTAATTAGTGGGAATACCACCCATATTATAATGTACTGTAGGAACAACTGGTATTGGTTCTTTAGTTACATCAACATCTGCAAACAATCTTGAAGACTCTGAAATTCCTGGAAGTCTTTTCTCAATTACTTTTGGATCTAAGTGATTTAGGTGAAGATGAACATGATCTTTTTCTTTTCCAACTCCTCTTCCTTCATTAATTTCAATCGCTATTGATCTACTTACTACATCTCTAGATGCAAGATCTTTGGCTTTTGGAGCATATCGCTCCATGAATCTTTCTCCTTTAGAATTCAATAAGTAACCTCCTTCACCTCTAACACCTTCTGATATTAAAGTACCATGACCATAAATTCCTGTTGGATGGAACTGAACAAATTCCATGTCTTGCAATGGCAGTCCAGCTCTTAAAACCATAGCATTTCCATCACCTGTGCAAGTATGAGCAGATGTTGATGAATAATATGTTTTTCCATATCCACCTGTTGCTATTATTGTAATGTGAGCTCTAAATCTATGAATGGTTCCATCATTTAAATTCCAAGCTATTAAACCTTTGCACTCTCCATTTTTCATTAATAGATCTAATGCAAAATACTCGATGAAAAACTCTGTGTTATGTTTTAATGCCTGACCATACATGGTGTGCAGTATGGCATGGCCTGTTCTGTCTGCTGCTGCGCACGTTCTTTGCACAGTTTCACTTCCATAGTTTTTAGTCATTCCACCAAATGATCTTTGATAAATTTTTCCATCCTCTGTACGACTAAATGGAACTCCATATCTTTCTAATTCTAAAACGGCTCTTGGAGCTTCCTTACATAAATATTCGATACAATCTTGATCACCTAACCAATCTGATCCTTTAACTGTGTCATACATATGCCAACGCCAATCATCTTCTCCCATGTTTCCTAAGGCTGCAGAAATACCTCCTTGCGCCGCTGAAGTATGACTTCGGGTAGGAAAAACCTTTGATATACAGGCTGTTTTTAACCCAGCTTCGCTAAGACCAACTGCAGCTCTTAAACCTGCTCCTCCAGCTCCTAGAACAACAACATCATATTCATGTTCTGTAATTTTGTATGAGCTCATAAACTTAATTTATATAGTAAAAGTAATGTTGATATTGGAATTATTATAGCAAATAAATAAAGTAATTTGTTTGCAACATTTTTTAATTTTTCATTCTCAATATAGTCCTCAAAAACTTCGCTAATGCTTAGTGCAGAATAAAAATAAGCAAAAATTATAAATAATGAAAATAAAAATTTTGTTGGTTGGCTGGTAAAAAATAACAATACTTCATCATAAGCTTTATCGTAGAATGATACTAGATTAAATAAAAACCATGCCATTAACGGAACTAGTATGACTGAACTTATTTTTAAAAATATCCATTTTTTAGTTGCATTAATCATAAAACTAAATTTCCTCCTAAAGTAAAAATAAGAATTGTTAAAACAAACGATCCAAAAATAACTAAGAGACCAGTTATGTTGGAAGTTTTTAATTCAAATCCCAAACCTAAATCCCAAAATAGATGTCTAATTTCGCTTAAAATTTGAAAAGAAAAAGACCAAATTGTACCAATAATTATAAATTTTCCAAAAAATGTCTCAAAAAATTTCTGTATTAATTCATAATTTGTATTTCCTAAAAACAAAAGTGCCACCCAAAAACAAATTAAAGTTATAATGGTTATATTTACAATGCCAGTTATTCTATGAGAAATAGAAATTAGTGAAGAAATATGCCAATTATAAATTTGTATATGCGGTGATAAAGGATTTTTATCTTCCATAAAATTTATTTTTAATTAGTGTTTCAACAATTTCTACTGAGTTAAGAGCGGCACCTCTCAATAAATTATCTGAGACGATCCATAAATTTAATGAGTTTTTGTTTGTTTTATCTTCTCTTATTCTTGATATAAAAGTTTCATTTTTTCCAGTAGCCTCTAATGGAGTACTATAACCTCCATTTGCTCTTTTATCATATACCTTGCAACCTTCAGCATTATCTAGCGCATCTCTAACTTTTTCTAAAGAAAATGTTTTCTCAAACTCTATATTAACTGACTCAGAGTGAGAAATAAGAACAGGAATTCTTACACATGTGGCTGTTAATTCAATTTTGTTATCAAGTATTTTTTTTGTTTCATTTGTCATTTTTAATTCTTCTTTTGTATAACCATCATCAGCAAAAGCATCTATGTGAGGTATAATATTAAACGCAATTTGCTTAGTAAAATTTTTTGATTCAATTTTTTTATCTTCTAAATATAATTTTGTTTGTTCAATAAGCTCATCCATCGGAACTTTACCACCTCCAGATACTGATTGATAAGTTGACACAACTACTCTTTTAATTTTAAATAAATCATGTAATGGTTTAAGAACAATAACCAATTGAATTGTAGAACAATTAGGATTTGCAATTATATTTTTTTTCATTTTTTTCATATCATCTGAATTAACTTGAGGTACAATCAATGGAACATCTGGATCCATCCTAAAATAACTAGAGTTATCAATTATAATTGAGTGTTTGGCTGCTTTTTCTGCATAATGCTCTGAAATTTTTCCACCTGCTGCAAAAAAAGTAATTTTTGCTTTAGAAAAATCAAATGTTTCAAGATTATAAACTTCATGATCTTGGCCATTAAAATTAAGTTTTTTTCCAACACTTTTTTCAGAAGCAACCAGGAATAATTGATCAAATTGAAGTTTTTTTTGCTCTAAAACTTCAAGAGTTTTTCTTCCGACATTGCCTGTTGCACCTACGATTGCTATATTCATGATAATTTAGTTATACTAAATGAAAGGTAAATCGCAAACTTTTCCCTCAAAAGTACTATCATTTATTGATATTTTAAATGTTTGAGAAACTTCCCAATGATGCTTATCCAACATTGCAATTCCTATTACTTTTTTAAAGTGTGGCGAGTAGGCTCCTGATCTTAGTTCACCTATTTTTGAATTTTTGTCATTAATAAGATCGATGGATTTTGATACATTTATCTCTTTTGCATCAACTATTACTCCCATTAACTTTCTTGTAATACCTTTTTTCCTAACTTCTTTCAGTTTTTCTTTTCCAAGAAAGTTTATATCTGTATCTAAATTAACATATTTGTCCAATCCACACTCAAGCGGATTGTCATTGTTATTCATATCATTGCCATATGATAGTAATGCACTTTCAATTCTTTCAATTAAATTTGGACATCCAGGTTTTACATCAAATTCTTTACCAAGTTCAAATAGTTTATCATATAAAGTAAGTCCAGATTTTGTGTCTTCAACATAAATTTCGTAGCCTCCTTGTTTTGACCAGCCTGATCTAGCAATTAAATGTTTTGCGCCTGCAAATTCAAAATAATCAAAACCAAAAAATTTCATTTCTGTGATTTTTTTTCCAAATATTTTTTCCATTAATTTAAACGACTTGGGTCCTTGAACTGCCATAATATCTACGTTCGGTTCTATTATTTTTACTTCAAATTTATTTCCTATAGCTAATCCCTTGGCAAAAAGAATGACATCGGAGTCAGCAATTGATATCCACCATTTTTCTTCATTATGTCTTAGAATTACAGGATCATTAATTAAACCAGCTTGGTCATCAATAATTGGACAATAATAACATCTCCCATCTTTTGATTTTGATAAATCTCTACAAGTCATCAATTGTACTAATTTTGCAGAATCTTTTCCTGTAATTTCTACTTGTCTTTCACCTGCAACATCCCATACTTGAACATGTTGTTTTAAGTGATGATATGAATCTTCTAAAGAACCAAAAGATGCTGGTAGCAACATATGGTTATATGATGTGTATGCAGTTACACCCTGTTTTTCTATTCTTGAAGTATAAGGTGTACTTCTAATTCGTCTTGATTTAGCTATTAAAAAATTTTTCATTTTTTATTTATTAATAAATTCTTTTACTAGTTTTCTCATTTCAAATGCTTTTTCAAAAATTATCATGTGACCACAATCGGGAATAATTTTTGTTTTTGAATTTGTTATTTGTTCAGACATTTTTAATCCCACTTTGACTGGTACCATTTTATCTAAATCTCCGAAAATACATAAAGTTGGACAATTAATTTGTTTAATTGCACTTTCGCCATTCTTATAATTATTACATGCATTTAAGTCTACTGCTAAAACTTCTCTAATATCTCTTGCAGAATTAACAATTTTTTTTACTGGATTCCCTCCAATAAAAGCTTTTGAGCCTTCATAACCCCATTTCATCATTAACAGTACTGCTTTTTCATCCCCAGCTTCTGCTAAATCAATAAGATCTTGATTAACAGGCATTTTATATGAGTTAGCAACTAAAACTATTTTTTCAATTAGTTCTGGATATCTTGATGCAAAATCAATACCAACCAAGCCTCCTTGGGAATGACCAATAATAATAATTTTTTCAATATTTATTTTAAGCATTAAAGATTTTATCCAATCAGAAATTTTTTCTATAGATTTTAGTGATGGTCCTTCTGAGTTTCCATGTCCAGGAAGATCTACTGACAAAACATTAAATCCTTGTGATGCATAAAACTGTTCATGTAGTGACCAAACTATGTGAGTAAGCCCACTTCCATGCAGCAACAGTATTGTTGCTTTTTTTTTATCGATGTCCGTGCCTCCCGTGGAAACGAACACGTTCTTCTCGTTAACGTCTAAATTCAGTTTAGCTCCTTAACCTTTTTCCTTAGTTCAAATTTTTGGATTTTTCCTGTTGAAGTTTTTGGTAATGTAGAAAAGACTACATTTTTAGGTAACTTAAATCCTGCCAAAGTTTCTCTACAAAACTTTATTATTTCTTCTTCTGTTGCTTTTTTCCCATCAATCAATTCTACAAATGCACATGGAGTTTCTCCCCATTTTTCATCGGGTTTAGCTACAACAGCTGCTAATGAAACTGCTGGATGTTTAGCTATCGTATTTTCAATTTCAATTGATGATATATTTTCTCCACCAGAAATAATAATATCTTTGGATCTATCTTGAATTTTAATATATCCATTTGGATAAGTTACGGCTAAATCACCTGAATGAAACCATCCACCTTTCATTGATTTTTCTGTTGCCTCTTTATCTTTATAATATCCCTTCATTACAACATTTCCTCTTATCATAATTTCTCCCATAGTTTTTCCATCTTTTGGTAAAGGCTTCATGGTTTCTGGGTCCATAACTACTGCTCGTTCAAGATTTGGATATATAACGCCCTGTCTTGCTCTAATTTCATTTTGTTTTTCTTGTTCTAAATTTTCCCATTCATCGTTCCATGCACATTGTAAAATATGTCCATAAGTTTCAGTCAATCCATAAACATGCATCACATCAAAGCCTAAATTTTGCATTTTCTCAAATATAATACTTGGAGGTGGAGCTCCTGCAGTTAATACGTGAACTTTTCTTTTTAATTTTTTTTGATGCTCTTTAGAAGCATTAGCTATCATGTTTAAAACAATTGGTGCACCACCAAAATGAGTAACATCATACTTATCAATCAACTCAAATATCTTTTTAACATCAATATTTCTTAAACAAATTACTCGCCCGTGCAACATTGACATTGTCCATGTATAACACCATCCATTGCAGTGAAACATTGGTACTGTATATAAAAAATTTAGTTTATTAGGCATGTTCCAAGCAGTTGCACTTCCAGTAGCCATCAAGTAAGAACCTCTATGATGGCAAACAACACCTTTGGGATTTCCAGTTGTTCCTGAAGTATAACCTAAAGAAATTGCTTGCCATTCATCTTTTGGTTTTTTCCATTCATAATTTTCATCACCAGTATTTAAAAAACTTTCATATTCAAGATCACCAATTTTTTTAAAACTACTTGTATCAATATCTTTGTCATCAATATCAATTATTTTAATTTTATTTTTAACATTTTTTAAAGCTTTACTAATCGATTCATGAAATTGTCTGTCTACAATAAAAACTTTTGCGTCACTATGATCTAAAATATAACTAATTGTTTTTGAATCTAACCTTGTATTGATTGCATTAATTACAGCACCAACCATAGGGATCGAGTAATGTGCTTCAAAAATTTCCGGTGTATTAAATGCCATAATTGAAACTGTATCACCAGCTTTGACTCCTATTTTATCTAGTGCACTTGCAAATTTCACACATCTTTTATACACCTCAGACCAAGTATATGATCTGCTTTCATAAACTATAGC
>CACLJJ010000002.1 GCA_902607215.1 uncultured Pelagibacteraceae bacterium | reverse complement strand
CAGACATACATCTCTGGGTCCTGATAAGGCACCCCAAAGATCATTTTACTATGCAATGAATTTGACTGAAAAGGATGTGGCAAAACCTTTTGTTGGAGTTGTATCAACTTGGAATGAAGCTGCCCCTTGTAATATTGCTTTAATGAGACAGGCTCAATCAGTTAAAAAAGGTGTTAACCAAACGGGTGGTACACCGAGAGAATTTTGTACAATCACTGTAACTGACGGTATCGCAATGGGTCATGAAGGAATGAAATCTTCTTTAGTTTCAAGAGATATCATTGCGGACTCTACAGAACTTACAGTTAGAGGACACTGTTATGATGCATTAGTTGGTGTTGCCGGATGTGATAAATCTTTACCAGGATTAATGATGGCTATGGTACGTTTAAATGTGCCAAGTGTTTTTATTTATGGTGGATCAATTCTTCCAGGCAGATTTAATGGCAAGGATGTAACGGTTGTTGATGTATTTGAAGGTGTTGGAAAATATTCATCAGGAAAAATGACAGCTGCCACATTAAAAAAATTAGAATTAAAAGCTTGTCCAAGTGCTGGTGCATGTGGTGGTCAGTTTACAGCAAACACAATGGCATGTGTTTCTGAAGCTATTGGTTTAGCATTACCTTATTCTGCAGGCACACCCGCGCCATATCAACAAAGAGACAAATATGCTTTGCAAAGTGGTAAAGCTGTAATGCATTTATTAAAAAAAAATATCAGACCAAGAGATATTGTTACCCGTAAATCATTAGAAAATGCAGCTACAATAGTTGCAGCCACAGGTGGTTCTACAAATGCAGCATTACATTTACCAGCTTTAGCTAACGAAATAGGAATTAAATTCGATTTAATGGATGTTGCTAAAATATTTAAAAAAACACCTTACTTAGCTGATTTAAAACCTGGAGGTAAATATGTTGCTAAAGACATGTGGAAAGCAGGTGGTGTACCAATGTTATTAAAAACTTTACTTGATGGTGGTTACATACACGGCAACTGTATGACTGTTACTGGAAAAACAATGAGAGAAAATTTAAGAAAAGTTAAATTTAACCCAAAACAAAAAGTTATGAGAAAATATAATAACCCTTTATCAGCTGATGGAGGAGTAGTTGGATTAAGAGGAAATTTGGCAACAGAAGGAGCAATTGTTAAAATTGCTGGATTAAAAAAATTACAATTTAAGGGTAGTGCAAGATGTTTTGATACTGAAGAAGCTGCTTATAAAGCTGTAAAAAAAAAGAAATATAAAGATGGTGATATTATTGTAATTCGATATGAAGGTCCAAAAGGTGGACCTGGAATGAGAGAAATGCTTCAAACAACAAGCACAATTTATGGTCAGGGCAAAGGCGAGAAAGTTGCATTAATTACCGACGGAAGATTTTCTGGAGCCACGAGAGGATTTTGTATAGGACATGTTGGACCAGAAGCTTCTGTTGGAGGTCCGATAGCATTACTTAAAAATGGTGACATCATTGATATTGATGCAAAGAAAGGCACAATTAATGTACGTCTTTCTAAAAAAGAATTGGCAAATAGACGTAAAAAATGGAAACCAAAAAAAATGAATTTTGGTAATGGGACACTATGGAAGTATGCTCAGACTGTAGGACCAGCTTATCTAGGTGCACCAACTCATCCAGGTGGCAAAAATGAGGTCAGAGTTTACGCTGATATTTAATGAAGATTAGACCAGTTATTTTGTGCGGAGGAGCAGGAACAAGGCTTTGGCCTTATCAAAAAAATTATCAAGCTAAACAATTTATCGATTTTGGTGGTTGGACTTTAATTAAAAAAACCTTAGAAAGAATTAAAAATCCAATTTTTGATTATCCAATAATAAGTACTAATTTTAAATACTTAAAACAAGTAAGACGATCTCTTAAAGAATCTAGGGTTAATAAATATAAAATAGTTTTAGAACCAACTAAAAAAAACACAGCTCCAGCAATATTGTCTTCAGCTTTAATAAGAGATATTCCTTTAAAACAGCCTTTAATGTATTTCGCTGCTGACCACTTGATTGAAAGAGCAAACATACTAAACAAATCTATTGATAAAAATAAGTTTAATTTAAACGAAAAAAATATATTTATATTCGGTATTAAACCAACAAATCCTTCTAGTGATTTTGGATATTTTTTAACAAAAAAAATTAAAAAAAATATTAACAAAGTAACCAAATTTATTGAAAAACCAAAACTATCAAGAGCTAAACAGGTTATTAAAAAAAGAGGATACTGGAATTCTGGAATGTTTTTTTTAAGAAAAGATTCAATAATTAATAATTTTAAAAAATACCAACCCAAAACTTATAAAAGTTGTTTAGCATCAGTAAATAAAGCAAAATATAAAAATAACACTTATTATTTAAATAGATCATCATTTATTAAATCTGTAGAAAAATCTTTTGATTATGCAATCCTAGAAAAAACAAAAAATATTAACGCAATTAAATTAGATATTCCTTGGTCTGATCTTGGAAGTTGGAGAGAAATATCTAAAATATACAAAAAAAATAAAGCCAAATATTTTAAAAAAAAGAATGTTTATCATAGACCTTGGGGAAAATATGTTAACTTATTTGAAGGAAAGGGCTTTCTTATTAAGGAACTTACTGTTAATTCAAAATCATCTATTAGTTTACAAAAACATCATTATAGATCTGAACATTGGATGATAACACAAGGAAAACCTAAAATTACTATTAATAAACAAAAATTTTTTAAGAAACCAAATGAATCTGTATTTATACCAACTGGTGCAATACATAGAATTGAAAATTATTTTAAAAAGCCAGTAAAAATAATTGAAGTTCAAACTGGTCCTGTATTAAAAGAAACAGATATTGTTAGATTTCAGGACATTTATGGAAGAATAAATTAATTCCTATAAATAGTATTAATGGATAATAATGTTTTTTTACTAGTTCTCACTGCAACTGTTTTACATGCAATTTGGAATGGTATGGTTAAAAAACATCCAGATAAAGTTGTTGCAGTATCAGGTATAGTTTTTGGCCATGTGCCTTGTTCAATAGTAGCAATAATATTATTACCCACTCCTTCAGTTGAAAGTATTCCGTATATTGCTGCAAGCATACTTATTCATCAAGGATATCAATGGTTCTTATTAAGTTCTTATCAAATTGGGGATTTAACAAAAGTATATCCAATTGCAAGAGGATCAGGACCTCTTGTTGCAACTATTATTTCAATTTTATTTTTAGGTCTATTTCTTGATAATTTAATAATCTTATCAATATTATGTATTTGTCTTGGTATATTAATTCTTGGTCTTTTTGAGAAGGCAAATAAAAATAACTCTAAGATAATTCAATATTCTCTTTTTACAGGATTTTTTATAGGTCTTTATTCTTTGGTTGATGGTTATGGTGCAAGAGTTAGTTTGTCAGCAATTTCATATATTAGTTGGTCATTTCTTTTAAATGCCTTCTTATTTCCAGCTGTTTTAACTTTTAAAAATCAAAAAAATGTACTGAAAAGAGTTATGAATAAAGGAAAACAAATTTTTTGGATTGGTGGAACTATCTCATATATTATTTATGTTATTGTTGTTTGGGCATTTACAAAAGCTCCAATTCCAATGGTAGGAGCCTTAAGAGAAACAAGTATATTTTTCTCCATATTTATTGGTTTTTTCTTTTTAAAAGAAAAAATTACTCCAATAAAAATATTGTCAATATTTTTAATTCTTGTTGGAGTTATAGGTTTAAAATTATTTTAAAACCAATTATTTGGAATAATTATGTAGTGAATAGCTAGTACTATTCCTACAGATACACTTAATCCAAAGATCATTTTAATAAAATCTTTTCCAATTAGTGGGAAAACATACTTAAATTTATAATCTTTATTCATCGTTGAAATTGCTAACTCTCTACCACATAATAATCCTACAAACACCCAAGTTGTTGACATTGGTAGATCATTTAATTCTTTAAAATAAAATAAAACTGTAGCGTAGACTACATTAATAATGGTAGCTGATCGTGCATATCTAGTTCCAGTTTTATCCAAAACTACCTTTTGAATAGGTCCACCATGAATATAAAAAATATAAAACAACAAAACTGTAAAGTAAGCCATTACTGTAATAAGAAGAGTAGG
This sequence comes from uncultured Pelagibacteraceae bacterium, assembly GCA_902607215.1. Taxonomy (GTDB): domain Bacteria; phylum Pseudomonadota; class Alphaproteobacteria; order Pelagibacterales; family Pelagibacteraceae; genus Pelagibacter. Next base: position 42,716 of record CACLJJ010000002.1, on the reverse strand, counting down.
ACTTAATTGTCTTGGTAAATATACAGCTATGTTTGCAACATCATGTGATAACCAAACCCACCATAACCAACCAGAGGTTACCCAAACAGAGTTACGCCAGAAGCCAATCCATTTATCACTTACTTCATCAAACTTTTCATTGATAAATTTTGATACAATTATCCAAGCAATATAAGCAACAACAGCAGCTAAACCGTAACCAACAACACTTTTCATTAACATTTTTTCTAAAACAACAGTTGAAGCAAAAGCAGATAAAACTAAGAAAGTAGTAGAAACTGGAATACCAATTCTAGTTAATAACAATAGTATTCCAGGAGCGACTGCATGATACCATTGGATCTCTTGATAAGGTATTCTTGTTAGCCTTCCATAAGATATATCACCATCATAGGCATACCAGCCCCAAGAGAGAGCTAAAATCATTACAAATGATGCAGAAGCAGCAAGTGTATACCATTTAAACCACTTTTGTTTTGATGCTATAAATGTTCCTAAAGTTTGAATAGAGTCATTTGCAATTACAGACCATCCAGCCAGTCCAAATCCTATTATTGTATATATTAATGAGAGTTCCATGTTTTTCTACTTAGAGTTTAATTTTAAATTCATAAGAATCTTTTCCTTAATGACCATTTAATATGTGGCAAGGGGTTAGTCTATGATTAAATATGATTATTTTTCTTTTAAGAAGGTTGATTCATCAACAATTATATTATTTTAAATATTTGTCTAGATGTTTAAAAGTACAAGTTGACACATATTGTTGTTATGTTATAACATAACATATGAGAATATCTAAATGTTGTAATAAAAACGACCAGCAAACATTAAACATTTTAAAAAAACATAGCAAAGGTTTAACTGCTTATCGTCTATTAAGCGAATTACAAAAAACTAGAAATGTTAAACCTATGACAATTTATAGATCGTTAAATAGCTTACAAAAAATGGGTGTTGTACATAAGTCCAACCAAAGCAAAACTTATTTTGTTTGTAATAGTAGCGCTAAAGATAAACACAACCCAGCAGTAGCCGTTTGTAAAAAATGTGAAAAAACTGAAGAATTAAACCCAAATATTTTCTCTAAATTATTTAACAATATTAAAACTAAAGAAAAATATAATTTTTCAAATTTTGAAATTGAAATTTCAACTATTTGTCAAAAATGTAACTAAAGGATAATAAGAATGGAACACGCACACGAATTACCAGAGTTTCTTCATTTTATAGAAGAACTTATAGAAGAATACAGTATATTAAGAGGTTTTATTTTTGGCTTCATACACACTTTAATACCATTAATTGGTTTTTATACTGGATGGAGCATAAATCGCCTTTTAAAAATAATATCTAATGGAGCTATCGCTGGAATAGTCGGAATAGTTTTGGCTCACATTATTGCTGATTTTATAGCAGCTTTAGCAGATCCTAATCTTAAAAGTGCAGCATATGGAATAGTTCTTGGAGGATTCTTACCTTTGCTTGCAGTACCTTTTTTAGAGAAGTACGTAACTAAGAGCAGATACCATACAGTAGTAGGTGATCACGAAGATCTTAAAAAAGATTTGAAAAGAGCACATAAATAATATTTAATAGTTTGAGTGAATACAGTTTCCTTAACTCTTAATGATATTTATGATTTAGCTAAAAAAACTTTATTAGCTAACAATTGTGATGATGAAACTGCATCAATTCTTGCAGAATTGATAATGAAAGCTGAAAGAGATGGTTCTTTATCTCATGGTTTATTTAGATTACCTGCTTATGTATCAGGGCTTAAAAGTGGAAAAATAAATGGGAAAGCAAGACCTGAGGTAAAAAAAATATCGCCAAGCGTTATTAAAGTTTTAGGAAACAATTGTTTAGCTCCTATGGTTTTAAACAAAAGTATTCCAGAATTAGTTAAAGTCGCTAAAGAAAATGGAGTAGCTGTTTTGGCTATTAATAATTCACATCATATGGCCGCTATGTGGCCTGAAACAGAAATGTTAGCAGAACAAGGTCTCGTTGCTTTTGCATGCACTTCTTATAAGCCTGCTGTTGCACCTGCTGGTGCTACTAAAGCATTATTTGGAACTAATCCAATTTCTTTTGCGTGGCCAAGACCAGGAAAAACTCCAGTTGTATATGATATGGCAACAGCATCAATGGCAATGGGCGAGGTTCAAGTTGCAAAGAGAGAAGGGCACAAAGTTCCTTTAGGAACAGGTTTAAATAAAGATGGAAAAAATACAACAGACCCAGGTGAAATTGCTGATGGAGGTGTGTTGCTTCCATTTGGTGGCTACAAAGGTTCAGCAATTGCTATGATGGTTGAATTATTAGCCGGGGCTTTAGTGGGAGATAATTTTAGTTTTGAAACTGCAACTAAAGATAAAAATGATGGTGGTCCTCCGAGTGGAGGAGAATTTATTTTAGCTATTTCACCTGACAAATTATCTGGAAATAATTGGGAAAAACATTCAGATGAATTTTTTAATAAAATGAAATCCATGGAAGGAGTTAGGCTTCCTGGTGAAAGACGTCATAAAAATAGATTGGATAAAGGACCAAGAAATATTAATGAAGAGCTAGTTAATAAAATCAAATCTTTAAGTTAATTCAATTTCAATGGGTGTATGATCAGATGGTTTTTGTTTGCCTCGCGGATTTTTATTAATCTTTACTTCTTTAAGTAAATTTATTAATGAATTTGATATTAAAAAATGGTCAATCCGCATACCATTATTCTTTTGCCAAGCTCCCCTCATATAATCCCAAAAAGTATAACCTTCTTTAGTTGGATGAACACGTCTATAACTATCTACATAACCCATATTAATTATTTCTCTAAGTTTCTTTCTGATCTCTAATCTATACAATGCATCATCTTCAAAACTTTTAACATTATAAACATCTTCAGGAGATGGAATTATATTAAAGTCACCAGCTAAAATTATATTTTCATTTTTTTTTGCCAAAATTTTTAATTTTTTTATAAGGTCATCTAGCCAATTAATTTTATATCTATATTTATCTGTATCAACAGGGTTACCATTTGGTGTGTAAATATTAATTATTTGGATATTTCTTTTTTTATACGTGAATTCACCTGATATAATTCTTGATTGTTTAAGCTTGTCCTTAATTAAATCAGTTCTGATATTTTCTAATTTCTTTTTGGAAATAATAGCAACTCCATTATAGCTTTTTTGTCCAAATACATAACTTTCATAATTAAGTTTTTTAAAATCATCATATGGAAAATTTGGATCTTCAGTTTTTATTTCTTGCATAAGCAAAATACTTGGGGAAAAATTTGTAAGATAAGCTTTGATATTATCGATTCTTGCTCTAACAGAATTTACATTCCATGAGCTTATTATCATTAAAGAGAAAATGAAATTCCACAACCGCAAGATGATTTACTTTGTGGATTGGAAATTTTAAATGAGTCACCAATAAGTTCAGAAACAAAATCTACCTCAGAACCTTTTAATAACTCAGCTGATTTTTCATCAATAAGGATATTGTTAAATTTTAGATCATTTTTATCTTGTTTGTTATCAAATGAAAAATCATACTGAAATCCTGAACAACCACCACCTTTGATTGCAATTCTAAAAAAGGAACCTTTATCCTTTTTTAACAACAAATTATTAATATGTTTTATAGCCTTATCTGTAAATTTAATTTCTTTATTCATATAACAACACTGATATTACTAATATAATATTTTTTTTTTGATTTTAAAGTATGAAAAACTTCAACAAATTAGGTTTATTTAAAAGTAAAGGACGTTTTTTTAAGGAGTCTAATAATAAATTTCGAACTCCGTTCCAAAGAGATAGAGACAGGATAATTCATAGCGCTTCTTTTAGAAGGTTAAAACATAAAACACAGGTATTTGTTAATACTGAAGGTGATCATTACAGAACCAGAATTACACATTCTATTGAAGTGGCACAATTAGCTAGAACAGTTGCACGTTATTTAAAAATAAATGAAGAACTAGCTGAGACGTTGAGTTTGGCTCATGATTTGGGTCATACACCTTTTGGTCATGCTGGCGAAGACGCTTTAAACGAAAGTATGAATTTATTTGGAGGGTTTGATCATAATCTTCAAACTTTAAGAATAATAATGTTTCTTGAAAATAAATATTTAAATTTCAAAGGATTAAACCTTACAATTGAAACAATTGATGGATTACTAAAACACAATGGTCCAATTTTTGATAAAGAAAAAATAGATAAATTAATAGGACTTAAAAATTTAAAAAATAAAATTAATTTTGAATATTTTCCATCTCTCGAATCTCAAATAGCCTCAATTTCTGATGATATAGCTTACAACAATCATGATATTCAAGACGGAATAGCTGCAAAATTATTTAAGTTAAACGATTTGTTGGAAATTAATTTTTTTAAAAATATTTATAAGTCTTATAACAAAAAAACAAGAAAAAAAAATAATGATATTTTGATTTATCAAATTATAAGAGACTCAATCAATCTAATGGTTAAAGACTTAATTATAAATACATTAAAAAATATTAAAAAAAATAATGTTAAAAAATTAAAAGATGTTTGTACAGTTGGCAAAAATTTGGTTAGTTTGTCAGAAAAATTTAATGAAATAATAGATGAGATTAGATCATTTTTGAGAATCAATATGTACAATAATGCGAATGTTTTGAGAAAAAATGAGATTGGCAAAAAGATTATTAAAAAGTTATTTGATATAATTAACAAAAATCCAAGAAAATTTTTAAATAAAGATCAATTAAAATTTGATAAACATAGAGCGGTAGCAGATTTTATTTCAGGTATGACTGACAGATATGCAATTAACTTATACAACAAAATAAAATGAATATTTTTAAAATCTATTTAAAAAAAATTAAAGATTTAATTTTAACTCTAAACCAAAAAGGTTTAATCCAAATACCAAAAGATTTAAATTCTATTAATGTTGATATTCCTCCAGAACAATTTGATTCAGATATTTCGACAAATGTTGCTATGGTTTTATCTAAAATTAACAAAAATAACCCATTAGAATTAGCTAAAAAAATTGAAAATATCTTAAAAAAAAATGATCCAAATATAGATAAAATTGACATTGTTAAACCTGGTTTTATCAATATTAAATTTAAGCCAATCTTTTGGAATGATTTTTTAAAAGAAATTATTACCAATTATAATAAGTTTGGCATAAATAAAAATGAAGTAAAAAAAAATTATTTAATTGAATTTGTTTCTGCAAATCCAACAGGTCCACTACACGTGGGTCATTGTCGAGGTGCGATATTGGGTGATGTTATTTCAAATATTTTAAAGTTTAATCAGCACAAAGTATCGAAAGAATACTATGTTAATGATTATGGAAATCAAATTTTAAGTTTTACGAAGTCAGTATATTTAAGAATAAGAGAAATTCTTAATGGAGAAAAATTTCCAATAGATAATCCAAATCTATATCCTGGTGATTATCTTATTCAAATTTCAAAAAATATTATTGCAGAAAATAAAAATATTAATTTTGATAATTTTGATAATATTTCTAGCAAACTTACTTCATTAGCCATATCACAATCCTTAATTTTGATTAAAGCTAATTTAAAAAATTTAGGTATTTTTCATGATAATTTCCAAAGTGAAACTGAAATAATTAATAATAATGAAGTTCAAAATGTAATTGATAAACTTAAAAAAAATAATTTTGTCTATCTTGGCAAAATAAAAGCACCAGTCGATGAAATGAAAAGCAATTGGGTTGAAAGAGAGCAGCTCTTATTTAAGTCAACTGAATTTGGTGATGATAAAGATAGACCATTGCAAAAATCAGATAAGTCTTGGACGTATTTTGCTAGCGATGTTGCTTATCATAATAATAAATTAAATAGAAATTTTGATACCATGATTAATATTCTTGGGGCAGACCACGCTGGATATATAAAAAGAATTAGTGCTTCTGTTCAAGCCTTATCAGGAAAAAAAAATAAATTAATTTGTAAGGTGAGTCAACTAGTTAAGTTAATTAAAGATGGTAAACCTTTTAAAATGTCAAAAAGAAAAGGTGATTATATTACTATTGAGGACCTTATTAAGGAAGTTGGTAAAGATGCAGCAAGATTCATTATGCTGAATAGAAGCAGTGATGTTGAATTAGATTTTGATTTTAGTAAAGTTAAAGAAAAGTCAAAAGATAATCCCCTTTATTACGTCCAATATTGTTATGCAAGAATTTCTTCAGTTTTTAGACACATTGATAAAAATATAAATGATGAAATCAAAATTAAATCATATAATTTTAATTATTCACCTGATGAAATAAAAATATTACAAAAAATTTCCCAATGGCCAAGGTGTATTGAAATTTCAAGCAAAATGTTAGAACCTCACAAAATAGCAACCTATTTGTATGAACTTTCATCTACTTTTCATTCTTATTGGAATATGGGTAAAGACGATGAAACCAAAAGATTTATAAACAAAGATAAAAAAATTTCAGATGAAAAATTGGTTCTTTTAAAAGCAATATCCAATGTTATTAGATCGGGCATGAATATAGTAGGTGTTAGTATTCCAGAAAAAATGTAATGCTTAAAGAATTAAAATATTTACTATACGTGTTGTCTATTTTTATATTTTTTTTTATTTTATTAAAATTTTATTTTTCTGACGATTACAAAAAAAAATTTTATCGGAGTCTAAGTAATTATGAGAATATAATTGAAAAGTTTTCAAAAAATTTACCCATCTTAAAAAATGACACTAATAATATAATAGAATATGTTGATAATAATATGAATAAATCAAAAAAAAAATATAAATTTTGGAAATTAATAGAAAATGATTAAGTATAGAAAATCTTTTATAGTCGGTTTAAAAGGGATTTTTTTAACTAAAAAAGAAATTTTTTTTTTAAAAAAATATAAACCCTGGGGTGTAATTCTTTTTTCAAGAAATATAAAATCTATTGAACAAGTTCAAAAATTAATATTTAAAATTAAATCTATATTTAATGATAAAAATTACCCAATTTTAATTGATCAAGAAGGTGGTAGAGTTTCAAGAGTTGAAAAAATTATTACTACAACTACTTTTTCAGGTGAATATTTTGGTTTTGTATATAAAAAGAAAAAGAAAAATATTTCTCAACATATAAATATTTACATTAATCAAATAAGTTATTTGCTTAAAGAAATCGGAGTAAATATTAATACATTGCCAGTTTTAGATATCAGACGTAAAAACACCAATCTAATTATTGGTGATCGATCATTTTCTAGTAATCCTAAAATTGTAAAAAAAATAGGTAGTTTTTTCATAGAAAAACTTCACAAAAACAAAATTGCAACTGTGATTAAGCATATACCAGGACATGGTTTAGCAAAATTAGACAGTCACATATCAACACCTAAGGTTAAAAATAATTTAAAATATTTGATCAAAAATGATTTTTTTCCATTTAAAAATCAAAAATCATTATTTGCTATGACTGCACATATTATTTACGAATCGATTGACCCGATAATGACTGCCACACATTCAAAAAAAATGATTAATATTATTCGTAACCAAATTATGTTTAAGAACATAATTATTTCTGATGATATTTCCATGAAAGCTTTAAAATTTTCTTTAGAAGAAAATACAATAAAAGCTTTTAGTGCAGGTTGTAATATAGTTTTGCACTGCAATGGAAAAATGTCTGAAATGATTAAGGTTGCAAAAAATTCACCTAAATTAGATAGTTTTTTAATGAAAAAAACTTCAGAATTTTATAAACTTGTAACATAATATGACTTCTGAAAATTCCTTACATTTTAACGTAAATTTAACTTCATTTCAGGGTCCCTTAGATACTTTGCTAGATTTAGCAAAATCTCAAAAAGTTAATTTAGAAAATATTTCAATTACAAAGTTAGCTGATCAATTTTATAATTTTATTACAAAGTCAAAAAATCTAAATTTAGAAATGGCATCTGAATATTTATTAATGGCAACATGGCTTGTTTATTTGAAATCTAAACTATTATTACCTGAATCTGAGGAAGAAGAATTTAAAGCCTTTGAGGTTGCTGAACAACTTAAATTACAATTAAAAAAATTAGAACTTATAAGATTATTGTCAGATCAAATGTTAAAAAGAAAAAGACTTGGTAAAGATGTTTTTATGAGAGGCGTTAAAGGTCAAATAAGATCAATACACAATTCAGAATATTCACTTACTTTATTTGAACTTTTTAAAGCATATTCAAGTATAATAATGACTAGAGACTTTCAAAGAATAAACATTCCTAAACTACCAGTACTCACAACAGAGGAAGGTATAAATCAAATCAAAAGTTTTTTTGGTAAATTATCTGATTGGAAAAATATGAATGATCTAATACCTAAAAACTTTATTTCAAAAAAAAAATTCAAAAAAACTGGTAAAGCAGGAGTTTTTTCTGGCTCTCTAGAACTAGTTAAAGAAGGGAATATTAAAATTAAACAAGAAAATTTATTTGACGATATTTTTATACGAGAAAATTAAATTAAATGAAAAAAACTAAAAAAGATAATATTGTTAATTTTCCATCAGGTTTAACAACTGGAGAAAGAGAGGTTGAAGCCTTATTGTTTGCTGCTGCTGAACCTTTGGATATTGACACAATAGAGTCTAAAGTTTCAAAAAATGTAAACGTTAAAAAAATTCTTGAAAAATTAAAAATGACATATTCACCTAGAGGAATAAATTTAGTTTGTATTTCCAAAAAATGGTCTTTTAGAACTGCACAAAATTTATCAAATTTAATGTCTCAACAAAAAACTGTTGAAAAAAAACTTTCTAAAGCTGCGATCGAAACATTAGCAATAATTGTTTATCACCAACCGGTGACACGTGCTGAAATTGAGGAAATAAGAGGAGTTGCATTTGGAACTAATACTTTAGATATTTTAATGGAACTTAATTGGGTAAAACCTCAGGGTCGCAAAGATGTACCAGGCAAACCAATTCAATATGCAACTACCGATAATTTTTTAAGCCATTTTAATCTTCAAAAATTATCTGATTTACCAACTGTTGACGAATTAGGTTCAGCAGGGCTTATTGATTCTAGTTCAATAGATTCTTCAGTTTTTGGTACGGGTAAGTTTTATAAAGAAAAAAAAAAAGTGAAAAATGAAAACATTTATTCTAATATTGATGAAATGTTGGGTAGCACTTTAAAAGATAATGAAACTGACTAAAAAGAGACTTTTAAATTCATACTAAAAGATATATAAAATAAATATGAGCATAGGATTTTGGCAAATTGCAGTAGTAGTAATATTGGTAGTTTTACTTTTTGGTAGAGGTAAAATTTCAAGTTTAATGGGAGATGTTGCCAAAGGTATCAAGAGTTTTAAAAAAGGAATGGCTACTGACGTAACTACTGACACAACTACTGACACAACTACCGATACAACTGATGACAGCCAACCAAAAAATATTACTGAAAATAATCAAGACTCCGATAAAAAAGAATAAATCAGATGCCACAAATTGGCTGGTTTGAAATATTAATAATAGTTTCAATAGCGATAATTGTTATTGGACCCAAAGATTTTCCAGTAATGTTAAAAAAGATTGGTTCATGGATAGGTTCGGCCAAAAGATATGTGGCAAATATACAAAATGAAGTTTCTTCATTAGAAAATGAAGATTTTTCTAATAATAACAAAGACGAAAAAAAAATAGAGAATAATGACACAAAATGAGGACAAAACTGGTTTTATTAGTCATCTTGTTGAACTTAGAAAAAGACTAATTCATTGTTTAATTTTTTTATTTGCAACTTTTTTAATATGTTATTTTTTTTCTGAATACATTTATGGTTTTTTGGTAGAACCATATTCATCTGCTGTAAAAGATGATGGTACTAAAAGAAGATTAATATTTACCGCTTTACAAGAAACTTTTTTGACATATCTTAAAGTTTCTTTTTTTGCTGCTTTTTTTATTACCAGTCCATTTGCCCTTGTTCAAATTTGGAAATTTATTGCTCCTGGTTTATATCAACATGAAAAATCATCGTTAATGCCATATCTAGTTTTAACCCCAATACTTTTTTTACTTGGTGGAATGCTTGTTTATTATTTGATTATGCCTCTAGCTATTAAATTCTTTCTATCATTTGAAAGCGGTGGAGCTATAACGAATTTGCCAATTCAACTTGAAGCTAAAGTGAATGAATATCTTTCATTAATTATGAAATTAATTTTTGCTTTTGGTTTAAGTTTTCAGTTACCAGTAGTTTTGAGTCTTTTAGCAAGGATTGGCATAATTGATTCGAAATTTTTGAAAGAAAGGCGAAAATATGTTGTGGTAATAATATTTGCAGCTGCCGCAATACTTACACCTCCAGATCCTGTAACGCAAATTGGCTTAGCTCTTCCTCTTTTAATTTTATATGAATTATCTATTTTTTCTGTAATTATGATTGAAAAGAAAATTAAACAAAAAGAACATGCATAACATAAAAGATATAAGAGATAATATAGATAACTTTATCCAACTTATATCAAAAAGAAATGTCAAATTAGATAAAAATAATATAATTGAACTTGATCAAAAAAATAGAAAACTTATTAAAGAAAAAGAGAATTTAGAAAAAGAAAAAAAAGAAATTTCAAAAACTAAAAACAAAGCACTCTTTCAAAAATCCAAAAAAATATCTTTAGAAATAAACAAAATAAACGAATTACAATTAGAAACGAAAAAAAAATTAGACAATTTACTTTCATCTATACCAAATATTCCATTGAATGACGTTCCAGAAGGTAAAGATGATAATTCCAATGAAGAAATTGAAAAAAAGGGCACTATAAGAAATTTTGAATTTAAACCAAAGCCACATTATGAGCTCGGAACCAGTCTTGATATGATGGATTTTGAATTGGCTTCTAAAACTACTGGTTCAAGATTTGTCTTTATTAAAAATAAATTTGCATTATTAGAAAGAGCTCTCTCAAATTTTATGTTAGATAATCATATTAATAAAAATGGTTATACCGAAATTTCTCCTCCATTAATGGCTTCTGAAAATACAATGTTTGGAACAGGTCAACTACCAAAATTTGAAACTGATCAATTTGAAGTAAAACTTGATGACAAAAATGATCGAAAATTCCTTATACCTACAGCCGAAGTAATATTGACCAATATGGTTAAAGATAGAATTTTAAGCAAAAAAGATTTACCGATGAGATTGGTTGCTTCAACTCCTTGCTTTAGAAAAGAAGCTGGCAGTTATGGCAAGGATACTAAGGGCATGATTAGACAACATCAGTTTTATAAAGTTGAATTAGTAAGTATTGTAGAGCCACAAAATTGTGTTCAAGAATTAGAAAGAATGACAAAATGTGCAACTGGAGTATTAGATCTTTTAAAATTACCTTATAGAAAAATTGTATTATCCACTGGAGATATGGGTTTTAGTGCAGAAAAAACTTATGATATAGAAGTTTGGCTGCCTTCAGAAAACAAATACAGAGAAATTTCTAGCTGTTCATCATGTAGTTCATTTCAGGCCAGACGAATGAAAGCAAGATATAAAAATGATAAAAAAGAAACATTATATGTTGCAACACTAAATGGTAGTGGCTTAGCTGTAGGTCGAGCACTAATAGCTATATTGGAAAATTATCAAGAAGAAGATGGTTCAATTGTTGTTCCCGATGTTCTCAAACCATATATGAATAATTTAGAAAAAATTTCGAACAATTAGAGTTGTTTTAATAAATCATTTAGTATAAAAAATCATAAAATTAGGAGTAAAATGTCAAATTCAGGAATAGGTCAGTTCATACCTTTAATATTAATTTTTGTAATATTCTATTTTTTCTTAATAAGACCACAGCAAAAAAAAGCAAAACAACACAAAACTATGGTTGAGAATTTGAAAAGAGGAGACAAGATAGTTACTACAGGTGGAATAGTAGGATCAGTTGAAAGAATAATTGATAATGAAAAAGTAGAAGTAGAAATAGCAGATAATGTTAAAGTTGAAGTAGTAAGAGCTACTGGTATACAAACTCTATTAACTACTCAAGAAGTTAAAAAATAAATTTCAACAAATAAAAAGTGCTTTATTTTTCTAAAATAAAAATAACCATAATTTTATTGGTATCAATTTTTTTTGTTTTTTTTTCTTTATCTAATTTTACAAAATTTGATGATAATTTAATAAAAAAAAAGATTAATCTTGGATTAGATTTACAAGGTGGTTCATATCTACTATTAGAAATTGATAACAATCCTGTAGTAATTAAAAATTTGCAGAATAAAGCAACATTAATTAAAAATTATTTTAAAGAAAAAAAAATTAATTTATCTAATTTAAAAGTGTCAGATGATAAAGTCATTACATTCAATGTAAACGAAAAAGATATTGAACAAACAAATAAACTTTTAGAAAATAAAAATGAACCTATTAATCCATATTATGAAAGATTCAAATCATATGAATATGATGTTTCTATAAAAGAAAAAACATTTCGACTAAAACTTTCTAAGTACGGCCTAGTTCTATTAAAAAATGCATCACTTGATCAAGCTATTGAAATTGTAAGAAGAAGAGTTGACGAAATTGGAACTAATGAGCCAAACATTTTAAAAAGAGGTAATAATAGAATTTTAGTTGAATTACCAGGGCTAGATGATCCAATGAGAATAAAAAACCTTTTAGGTAAAACTGCAAACCTAACTTTTAGATTTGTTTCCAAAACTTTGGAAGAAACTTTTGGAAATGAAGAACTTGAATTTGAGGATGAATCTGAAACTGCCTATGTTAGTAAAAGAATTATTATTAGTGGAGAAAACTTGATAGATGCACAACCAAGAATGGATAATGAAACTAACGAAACAATTGTTTCTTTTACTTTGGATCGAGTTGGGGCGAAACGTTTTGGAAAAGCCACAACAACAGGTATTGGTAAAAAATTAGCAATTGTCTTAGATGGCAAAATAATTAGTGCACCTGTAGTACAAGATGCAATTATTAGTGGTTCAGGCCAAATATCGGGAGGTTTCACTTTTCAAACAGCAACAGATTTAGCTTTGCTTTTAAGATCAGGTGCTTTACCCGCTCCAATGAATATTATTGAAGAAAGAACAGTAGGACCTGATTTAGGCGAAGATTCAATAAAAGCTGGCTTGATGGCACTAGTGATAGGCTTCATTCTTGTTATATCCTTTATGATAATCAAATATAAAATTTTTGGTTTAATTGCTAATACAGCTTTAATCCTTAATTTACTATTATTAATTGGTGTTTTAACTTTATTTGAAGCAACTTTAACTTTGCCCGGCATTGCCGGAATTATACTGACAGTTGGCATGGCAGTTGATGCAAATGTTCTTATATTTGAAAGGATTAAAGAAGAAAGATTAGTAGAAAAAAATCAAGTTATAGCTTTTGATGCAGGGTATACTAAATCTAAAACAGCTGTTTTAGATGCCAATATAACAACATTAATTGCAGCGGTTATTTTATTTTTTTTAGGATCAGGACCAATTAAAGGTTTTTCAGTTACACTTGGTGTTGGTATTTTTACAACATTATTTTCAGTATATTTTATTGCAAGGTTGTTAACATCATTATATTTGATGAAAAATAAAAATAAGGAGAATTTAATTTAATGAATAAAATTAATATTCAATTCAATAAATATTATAAATTTTTTAATTTATTATCAGGAATACTTGTTGTTTTATCACTGTGCTTATTAATTTTTAAGGGTTTAAACTTTGGCGTAGATTTTAAAGGTGGAACTTTAATTGAACTTCGAACTACTGATAAACAAATTAATATATACTCATTAAGAAATGCATTTACGAATATGAATTTAGGAGATGTTGCTATTAAAAAATTTGGCAATGATTCTGACTATTTAATAAAATTTGAAAAAAAAGGAAATAATAAAAAACTAATTCAAAATATAAAAAATAATCTTACCCAAACATTGGGGGAAGGTTATGAGTTTAGAAGGGTAGAAAACGTAGGTCCTAAAGTGAGTGCGGAATTGTTAAAGAGTGGTTTAATAGCTATAGCTACAGCCCTAGGTGCTATGCTTTTTTATATTTGGATAAGATTTGAATGGCAATTTAGTATAGGTGCAATATTTGCTCTGTTTCACGATGTAATATTGACAATTGGTGTTTTTTCTTTATTTGGACTTGAAGTTAATCTTTCGATCGTAGCAGCAATATTGACAATAGTTGGTTATTCAATGAACGACACTGTTGTTATTTTTGATAGAGTTAGGGAAAATCTAAAAAAATTTATTGATATAAAAATTTTTGAATTAACTAACATTTCAATAAATGAAACTTTATCCAGAACCATTATCACATCGGCAACAACACTTTTGGCACTTTTGTCTATTTTCATCTTTGGTGGTGAAATCTTAAAAGGTTTTTCTTTAGCTATGATATTGGGTGTAATATTTGGAACCTATTCATCAATTTATATAGCCAATCCAATATTGGTTTACTTAAAAGTCTCTTATAGAACTGTTGTTAAAGAAGATAAATAATTAATATAAGTTTTGTGCAGCTACCATAGTAAGTAGCATAGGAAGAGAAAGCAATGTGTTAGTTCTTGAGAAAAGCATTGCAATTCTAGCAGATTTGGCTTTTTTTTCGGGATCACATTCAACCATCCCTAAAGCTCTTTTTTGATTAGGCCATATTACAAACCAAACATTGTAAGCCATTATTAATCCTAACCACATACCAATACCAATTGCAGTATTTTTTCCTCCACCAGAACCAATACCCAAAGTCATTGCATCATGAATATATCCATTTAACCAAGCTAAAATTAATCCAGAGACTATGGTAGCAAAAGCAGCCCATCTAAAATAAAATAATGCAGCAGGAGCAATTACCTTACCAACAGCTGGTTTTTGCTCATCAGGAATTTTAGACATATTTGGTATTTGGACAAAGTTAAAATACCACAATAAACCAATCCACATTATAGCGACAACAACATGAATATATCTAAATAACCAACTCCAAAAAATTCTATCAAACTCAAAACCTCCATTATTAAAAAAAAGGCCTAAAAACAAAATTATAGATATTGCTATAGATGTATGGATAGTTTTTGATAATGAAGATAATAAATTTCCCATATTTTTATTTTAACACATTTTAATCTTTGTTTAAGCTATTTTTTTTACCTTATTTTCAAACAAATTTTTCAAGAATTGGCCAGTATAACTGTTTTTTATATTAATAATTTCTTCTGGTTTTCCCTCGGCAATTATATTTCCACCGTTTATGCCCCCCTCAGGACCCATATCCACAATATAATCAGCGGTTTTTACTACATCAAGGTTGTGTTCTATTACCACAACACTATTACCCGTTGCAACAAATGTATGTAAGATTTCAAGAAGTTTCTTTATATCATGCTGATGTAATCCAGTAGTTGGTTCATCTAATATGTACATTGTTCTTCCTGTGGATCTTTTAGATAATTCTTTTGCTAATTTTATTCTCTGAGCCTCACCACCAGATAGAGTGGTAGCTTGTTGACCTATTTTTATATAACCCAAGCCGACTTTTTTTAAAGTTAATAATTTTGATCTAATACTTGGAATATTTTCAAAATAATCACAACCTTCATCAACCGTCATATTTAAAATATCAGCTATACTTTTATCTTTAAATTTTATTTCTAGTGTTTCACGATTGTACCGACTACCTTTACATTCATCACAAGTAATATAAACATCTGGTAAAAAATGCATCTCATATGTAATAACACCATCACCTTCACACACTTCACACCTTCCTCCTTTAACATTAAATGAAAATCTTCCAGGTTTATATCCTCTACTTTTAGACTCTGGTAAATTTGTAAACCAATCTCTTATTGGACCAAATGCACCTGTATATGTAGCTGGATTAGATCTGGGTGTCCTACCAATTGGAGATTGATCAATATTTATAATTTTATCTATTAGCTCTGTACCTTTAAAGCTTTTAAAAGGCATAGGTATTTTTCTAGATTTATTATTATTTAAAGTCAAATTTAGTGCATTATAAAGTGTTTGAATTATTAGAGTTGATTTTCCACTTCCAGATACACCTGTTATACAAGTAAAACTACCAAAAGGTATTTTTAAATTTACATTTTTTAAAT
The DNA here is from genome assembly GCA_902607215.1 of uncultured Pelagibacteraceae bacterium. Taxonomy (GTDB): domain Bacteria; phylum Pseudomonadota; class Alphaproteobacteria; order Pelagibacterales; family Pelagibacteraceae; genus Pelagibacter. Next base: position 26,542 of record CACLJJ010000002.1, on the reverse strand, counting down.
TATTTCCTGTTGCTCCACCAATTTCCAAAAACCTTCCATTTTTTGCTAGTCTTCTTTTTTTTGGTATGGGTATAAATTTTTTATTTGATAAATATTCTCCAGTTATACTTTTTTCACTTTTTAAAATATCTTGATAGCTTCCTTGAGCCACAATTTGTCCACCGTTATTTCCAGCCTCAGGACCTAGGTCTATAATATGATCGGCACTTTCCATAGTTTCTGTATCATGCTCGACAACAATTATTGTATTTCCTAAATCTCTAAGTTTTTTTAGAGCTGTAATTAATTTAATATTATCTTTTTGGTGTAAACCTATTGATGGTTCATCAAGGACATAAAGAACACCTGTCAACCCAGATCCTATTTGAGATGCAAGTCTTATTCTCTGAGCCTCACCACCAGATAAAGTTCCAGACTCTCTGGATAAAGTTAAATAATCCAGTCCTACATTTAATAAAAAATTTAACCTTTCATTAATTTCTTTTAAAATATGCTGAGCAATTTTTAATTCTTTTGGATCAAAAGCAAACTCTAAACTTTTGAACCATTTTTGAGCTTCAATAATTGATTTTTCTGTTACTTGACTTATATGTAAATTGTCTATTTTTACACATAAAGCTTCATCTTTTAATCTATAACCTTTACAAACTTCGCATTTTGTATCCAATTGATATTGTGAAATTTCTTCTCTTTTCCAGTCGCTATCTGTTTCAAGGAATCTTCTTTCCAGATTGTTAATGACTCCTTCAAATGTTTTTTTATGAGAATATTTTTCATAACCATCATCATAAGTAAATTTTATTTCTTCATCATCAGATCCATATAGAATTATATCTTTAATTTTTTTTGGTATTTTTTCCCATTTAGCATTTAATGAAAAATCATAATGTTTAGCTAAAGACGCCAATGTTTGAGCATAATAAAGTGTTGATGATTTAGACCATGGTTCAATTGCACCTTCAATAATGCTTTTTTTTTCGTTAGGAACAACTAAATTTTCATCTACATTTAGTTTTACACCTATTCCTTCACATTCTTCACATGCACCATAAGGGCTATTAAATGAAAACAATCTAGGTTCTATTTCTTCAATTGTAAAACCACTTTTGGGACATGCAAATTTTGAGGAAAAAATTAATTTCTCAATTTTTCTATATTTTGCAGGTAAAGTTTCATTCTCGTATTCAACAAATAGTAATCCACTAGAAAGATTCAAAGCAATTTCAATACTTTCGGCCAATCTATTACCAAGAGAAGAATTAATGATTATTCTATCAACTAAAATAGAAATATCATGTTTTACTTTTTTATTTAAATCAGGAACTTTTTCTATATCATACATTTTTCCATCAACTTTTATTTTTCTAAAACCTCTTCTTTTATAACTAGAAATTTCTTTTTTATATTCACCTTTTCTACCCCTGACTACTGGTGCAAATAAATAAATTGTTGATTTTTTTGGCAATTCTTTAATCTTATCTACCATTTGCGTTATAGTTTGTGATTGTATTCGTTTTCCTGTAAATGGTGAATAAGGTATACCAGCTCTAGCATAAAGCACTCTCATGTAATCATAAATTTCGGTAACTGTAGCAACTGTTGATCTTGGATTTTTAGAGGTATTTTTTTGTTCGATTGAAATAGCTGGGCTTAAACCCTCAATAAGATCTACATTTGGCTTTTTCATTTTATCCAAAAATTGTCTTGCATATGCGGAAAGACTTTCGACATATCGTCTTTGACCTTCTGCATAGACTGTATCGAATGCCAATGAAGATTTTCCCGAACCTGAAAGACCTGTAACTACGACAAATCTATCCTTAGGAATTGTCAATGAAATATTCTTTAAGTTATGTTCTTTTGCGCCTTTAATAACTATGTTTTTGAGCATAATTTTTGTTGCTTTAAATAAATAAAATTAATATTCACTCTTATTTGTGATATAAATATATATATATTTATATCATCATTAAAATATTATGGCAGGAAGTTTAAATAAAGTATTATTAATTGGGCGTTTAGGCGCAGATCCTGAAATTAAACAGATGGTGAATGGAAAAAGCGTAGCCAGATTAAGTTTGGCCACTAGTCAATCATGGAAAGACAAAAATACTGGTGAAAAAAAAGAAAAAACCGAATGGCACCGTATAGTTGTATTTAACGAAGGTCTTGTAAATGTTGTAAAACAATACTTAAAAAAAGGAGCTCAAATTTATGTTGAAGGTCAAATTTCAACTAGAAAATGGAAAGATGAACAATCTGGTCAAGATAAGTACTCAACTGAAATAATAATACAAGGATATAATTCTTCATTAACAATGCTTGGTGGTGGGGGAGGAAGCTCGAATAATATAACTAACCAAGATAAATCACAATCAATCGAAGATACATCGCAAGCTGCACAAAACGACCTGGATGATGAAATTCCTTTTTAGTTTTTATGCAAAAAATAGAAAATTCTAAAAATTCTAATATTAAATCAATAGCAATGTATGATGAGATGAGTTCATCTTATCTTTCGTATGCAATGAGCGTTATTGTTAGTAGGGCGTTGCCTGATGTTAGAGATGGCCTAAAACCAGTTCATAGAAGAATAATTTATGCAATGCATAAAGGTGGCTTTGATTGGACTAAACAATTTAGAAAATCTGCAAGAATAGTTGGAGATGTAATAGGTAAATATCATCCACATGGTGATCAAGCTGTTTATGATGCACTGGTTAGAATGGTTCAAGATTTTTCAATGAGTTTACCGTTGATAGATGGCCAAGGAAATTTTGGCTCTATAGATGGCGATCCACCCGCTGCCATGAGATATACTGAAACAAAATTATCAAGAATTTCTCAATATCTCATAGATGACATAGAAAAAAATACCGTAGGTTTTAAAAGTAATTATGATGAAACTGAAAAAGAACCAGTAGTATTACCCGCTCAATATCCTAACTTATTAGTTAATGGTGCTGGAGGTATAGCCGTTGGTATGGCTACTAGCATTCCTCCACATAATTTGGGTGAAGTTGTAGATGGTGCTTTAGCTTTAATAAAAGATAAAGATATTAAGTTACGTGAATTAATGAAACATATACCAGGTCCAGATTTTCCTACTGGCGGAACAATTATTGGCAAAAATATTATTAAAGAAGGTTATAAAAGTGGCAGAGGTTCTTTTAAAATTAGAGGAGAAATTATAATTGAACAAAGAAAAAATTCAAAAGAAAGACTTGTAATAACATCAATACCATATCAAGTGAACAAATCATCACTCAATGAAAGAATAGTTGAACTTGTTAGAGAAAAAAAAATAGAAGGAATTAGTGATATAAGAGATGAATCTAACAGTAAAGGTATACGTGTATCAATTGATTTAAGAAGAGGTGTAGAACCAGAAACAGTTAAAAGACAATTATATAAATATACGTCTATTGAAAGTTCATTTGGTTTTAATACATTGGCAATAGTTGATCAGAAACCGAAAACTTGCAATCTTAAAGAATTTTTAGAAAATTTTCTAACATTTAGAGAAGATGTAGTTGTAAAAAAAACAAAATTTGATTTAAAAAAAGCTGAAGATCGAGCTCATATTTTAATAGGATTATCTGTATCAGTTGAAAATTTAGACAAGGTAATAAAAATTATAAGATCATCAAAAACACCTGATGATGCAAAAAAACTACTTCTAAAAAATAAGTGGAAAATAAATAAATCTTCTAAATTTATAAAATTGATTAATAATAAAAATGCTAAACCTACATATTCTTTAACAGACCCTCAGGTTGTTTCTATTTTAGAATTAAGATTACAAAAACTTACCGCTTTAGGAATAAATGAAATTGAAACAGAAATAAAAAAATTATCAGATTTGATAATTCAATATAAAAAAATAATTAATTCTAAAAAAGAGTTAATGAATGTTATAAGTCAAGAACTAAAAAATATAAAAGAAAGATTTTCTGTTCCAAGAAGAACTAAAATTATTGATGTAGTTCTTAATTATGATATTGAGGAAACTATTCAAAAAGAATCTGTACTTATTACAGTAACACTACAAGGGTATATCAAAAGAAGTTCTTTAAGCAGCGTTAAACAGCAAAAAAGAGGTGGAAGAGGAAAATCTGGTATTAAAACAAGACAGGAGGACTCTGTTGTACAAACACTTTCTGTTAACACACATACATCAGTTCTTTTTTTTTCAACAGAGGGATTAGTTTACAAGCTAAAATCTTGGAAAATACCAGAAGGAACAGCTGCTTCTAAAGGAAAATCTTTGTTTAATATCTTGCCACTTAAAAACCATCAATCTATTAGTTCAATTATGCCTTTCCCTGACCAACAATCAGAATGGAAAAATATGCAATTAATTTTCGCAACATGTAAAGGAAAAATTAGAAAAAACAGTTTAGAAGATTTTTCATCAATTAATACATCAGGGAAAATAGCAATGAAATTAGACAATGATGATAAAATAATAGGTGTAAAAATTTGCAAGGATGATCAAGATATTATGTTAGGAACAAAATTTGGAAAATGTATTAGATTCAATTCAAAAAAATTACGTATATTTAAAGGAAGATCTTCAAAAGGAATACGAGGAATTAGTTTAGCGCATGGAGATAGCATAGTTTCACTTTCAATTATTGATCATAATAAAAATAAATCTAATGGAAAATCTAATAAAGATGATAAAGCTGAAATTAAAGCAAAGGATAAATACATACTTTCAATAACAGAAAATGGTTATGGAAAAAGATCTTCTCATTATGAGTATAGAGTCACCAATAGAGGAGGCAAAGGTGTAAAAGATATAAAAAACTCACCAAGAAATGGCAATGTTTCTTCATCATTTCCAGTAAATGAAGGTGATGATATAATAGTTTCTACCACCCAAGGCATTCTTATGAAAGTTCCCGTTAAAGACATAAGTATATCAAGAAGAGACACTCAAGGTTCGAAAATAATTAAACTTTCTGACGATGATAAAGTTCTATCTGCCATGAAAATAGATGATAATTTAAAATAATGAAAAGAAACGTATTATATCCTGGAACATTTGATCCTATTACGTATGGACATATAGATCTTATTAAAAAAGCCTTAAAAATAGTTGATACTGTTATTGTTGCAGTATCAGAAAGCAATAATAAAGATTATTTATTTGATGTTAATGAAAGATTATTGATAGTTAAAAATGCACTATATAGAGATTTAAAAATGAAACCTAAAGAAGTAAAGATTATTTCATTTAATTCATTAACAACTGACTTATGTAAAAAAATGAATTCTAGGATTATTCTTAGAGGGCTTAGAGCAGTCTCTGACTTTGAATATGAATTTCAATTAGCAGGTATGAATAGAAAGTTGAATAATAATATTGAAACTATATTTCTTATGTCAGATATTGAAAATCAAATTATTTCTTCAAAGTTTGTAAAAGAAATAATTCAACTCAATGGTGATATAAAAAATTTTACTACAAAAAGTACAATTAAAGCTTTAAAAGATAAATATGCGTAAAATTTTAATAGGTATTTTTTTTTTTTTAATTATTAATAACCATTCAATAGCAGAGGAGAATATTATGATACTCAAATTAAAAGATGGTGATGTTGAAATTAAATTGTTTTCAGATATTGCACCTAATCACGTGAATAGAATTAAAAAATTAGCTAATGATGGAGATTACGATAATGTTGTCTTTCATAGAGTTATTGATGGATTTATGGCTCAAACTGGTGATGTTCAATTTGGCAATTCTTCATCATCAAAATTTGATATAAAAAGAGCGGGTATGGGTGGATCAGATCTTCCTGATCTTAAAGCTGAGTTTAGTGATATACCACACGAAAAAGGAACATTATCAATGGCTAGATCATCAGATCCAAATAGTGCTAACAGTCAATTTTTTATTTGTTTTGAATCATCTCCACATTTAGACAGAAACTACACTATTTTTGGAAAGGTTATAAAAGGCATGGAGTTTGTTGAAAAAATAAAAAGAGGTGACGGACCGAATGGTTCTGTATCTAATCCAGATAAAATTATTAGTTTCAAATCAAAATAAAATGATCAATGTCATTAAAAAAGTTTTCTTTTAATGTAATAGATAAAGATAAATATTCTCGAACTGGATTAATAAAAACCCATAGAGGAAACATTCAAACACCAGCTTTTATGCCTGTTGGAACACAAGGTACAGTTAAAGCTGTTTTTATAGATGATATAATTAAAACAGGTTCAGAAATAATATTATCTAACACTTATCATTTAATGCTTAGACCTGGCGTTGATAGAATTAAACAAGTTGGTGGATTACATCAATTTATGAATTGCAAACTTCCAATATTGACAGATTCTGGTGGTTTTCAAGTTATGTCATTAGCAAAATTAAACAAAATAGACAGAGAAAAAGGTGCTATTTTTAAATCTCATGTTGATGGAAAAGAGTTCATTTTAAGTCCTGAAGAAAGCATAAGAATTCAAATGGAATTAAATTCTGACATTGTAATGGTTATGGATGAATGTCCAAAAAAAAATAATGATAAAAAATTAATAAAAGAATCAATGGAACTTTCAATGTACTGGGCTGAAAGATCAAAAAATGCTTTTGGAAATAACCCACATAAAGGTTTATTTGGAATCGTTCAAGGAGGCTTATTTAAGGATTTAAGAAAAGAATCGATAAAAAAATTAATTGAAATTGAATTTGATGGTTATGCTTTAGGCGGTTTAGCAGTTGGTGAAACACAAAATGAAATGTTTGAAGTTTTAGATGATATTAAAAAATATTTACCAGAGAATAAACCAAGATATTTAATGGGCGTAGGAACACCTTCGGATATTCTTGGCGCTGTGAAAAGAGGCATTGATATGTTTGATTGTGTTTTACCAACTAGATCTGGAAGAACTGGTCTAGCTTTTACTTGGGAAGGTAGAATTAACATTAAAAATTCTAAATATAAAAAAGATAATTTACCTTTAGATAAAAATTGCACAAACTTTAATTTAAAAAATTATTCTAAAAATTATTTAAATCATTTATTTAATACAAACGAGATTCTAGCATCAATGATTCTTACTCTTCATAATATTAATTTTTATCAAGAATTAATGAAATCAATTAGAAATAATATTAAAAAAGGAACCTTTAACAAGTTTCATGATCACTATATCAATAAGTTGTGATACTTTTTAGACATTGATTATTTTTTAAAAAACACTATAAGAACCATCGTTGGGCCGTTAGCTCAGTTGGTAGAGCAATTCCCTTTTAAGGAATGGGTCATTGGTTCGAATCCAATACGGCTCACCACTAATTATGAAACTTTAATTGGAGGATATTCAAGTATAATTTTATTCATCCATTCATTAATTTGTTTTATTCTATTTGAAGATGATGGGTGAGTACTCATAAATTCAGGCGGTTCCTTTCCTTTGTTTGCTTCTCTCATTCTTTTCCAAATATTTGTTGTTTCTCTAATATCATAACCAGATAAAGAAGAAAAAATTAGACCCAAATAATCTGCTTCGCTTTCTTGTTTTCTATTGAAAGGATTCATTATACCTAATTGAGTCAGAAGACCAACAGTATCCATACCTGTTGTTCTATTTACTTTACTAATTTTTCCACCACTTAGAATATCTGTAATTTTAAATGTAGTGTTGATAAGGACACCTCTGCTAGCTCTTTCAACTGAATGTTTTGCTACCGCGTGCGCAATTTCATGACCCATTACAGCGGCTAACCCATCAGTATTTTTAGTAATATCTAGAATACCAGTGTATATAGCAATTTTTCCTCCAGGCATACACCAAGCATTTTTAACTTTTTTATTTTCAATTAATATATATTCCCATTGAAAATTAATTGTAGGGTCATTTAAGTTTGATTGATAAAAGTATTCACTTATTGAATTTTCCATTTTTTTACCAATTTCTTTTATTTGTTTTAGAGTATTACCATCTTTAATTAATTTTTCTTTTTGTTTTATTTTTTCATATATTTTAGATGCCTGAGCATTAATTTTAGATTCGGGAATAATTCTTAATTGTTTTCTATCTGTAATTGGAACTGTTGAGCAGGAATTTAATACGAATCCACAGCAGCCACAACCTACATATTGTATAAATTTTCTTCTATTCATATTGAATATATTTTGTATTATCATAATAATACAAAATATAAATGAACTTTAATAATAAAATTTTTGGTTATTATTATTAATTTATCTATTTGCATTGCATTTTATTCAAGCTATTAATAGGAAATGTCAGAAATTAAAAAAGGAAAAACTTCATTTTTAAACAAGCTTAGGAATTATTTTTTTACAGGAGTGGTAGTTTTAATACCTATTGGCATAACACTGTATTTAACTAAATTTATAATTCAAGTTTCTTCAAAACTAATACCTAAAGAAATAAATCCTAATCATTATTTGCCATTTTCAATACCTGGGCTGGAAATAGTTTTGTCAATATTTTTAATTACTTTAATTGGTGGTCTTTCATTATCTTTTTTAGGAAAAAAAATTTTACAATTAATAGATGATCTATTTAAAAAAATACCATTTTTAAGAACTATTTATACTGCAATAGTTCAAATGACCGATACATTTACAAATAAAAGTAGTACCAAAAAAAGTGTAGTATTGGTTGAATATCCTAGAAAAGGTTCTTGGGCTGTAGGATTTGCAACAAAAAAAAATAAAAGTGAAATTTCCAGAAAAACAAATAAAAGTTTAATAAATGTATTTATGCCTACAACACCTAATCCTACAAGCGGTTTTTTACTAATGTTCCCCGAAGATGAAATTATATATTTAGATATGACATTTGAAGAGGCATCTAAATTTATTGTATCGGCAGGCACCTCAGATCCTGAAAATTAGACTATATCATTTATTATATCTGCTTGATCATAAAGTTTCAATAATGATTTATATTTACCTATATTAATTTTTTCATTTTCTATTCTTTTAATTTCTTTTTCACCCAGAATAAAAAGATCTTCATTTTGCATTGGGTCAGCTAATTTGAAATTTTTCAAACCACTTTGATTAAATCCCAATATATCACCAAAACCCCTTAATTTCATATCTTGCTCGGAAATATCAAAACCATCATTTGAGTTTTTTAATATTTTTATTCTTTTTTTTGCATTTTCACTTAAATTAGAACTAAACATCAATATACATGTAGCCTGTTTATTTCCTCTACCGACTCTTCCTCTAAGTTGATGGAGTTGAGATAAACCAAATTTATTTGCATTTTCAATTATAATTACATTAGCGTTTGGAAAATCAATACCAACTTCAATTACAGTTGTTGAAACTAAAATTTTAAATTTTTTTTTTAAAAATTGATTAAGTATTTCATCTTTTTTATCAGTACTAATTTTTCCGTGTAAAAGACCTACTTTATTAGGGAAGATTTTTTGTAAAAAATCAAATTTATTAATAACAGAAACATGATCAACTTTTTTTGATTCTTCGATAATAGGACAAACCCAAAAAATTTGATTGCCATAATTAATTTCTTTTTTAACAAATCTAATTACATCATTTATTTTATTTTCGAGTTTGCTGTAAGTTAATATTTCCTTTCTATGTTTGGGTTTTTCTTTAATCAAAGATATATCCATGTCACCATATACAGACATGATTAAAGTTCTTGGAATTGGTGTGGCAGACATGAGTAAAACATCACAATTTTTACCTCCTTTGTCTGATAAATTTTTTCTTTGATTAACTCCAAACTTATGTTGTTCATCTATAATTATATATCCAAGTTTTTTAAAAATTATATTTTTTTGAAAAAGTGCATGAGTTCCAAAAACTATATCTATATTATGTTGATTAATTTCTTTTTCAATTTTTTTTTTTTCTTTTGAAATTGTTTTTCCAGATAAAAGAGCAATATTTATATTTTTTGGATATGTGCTCTTAGCTAAATTAAAATGTTGTTTTGCTAAAATTTCTGTTGGAGCCATTACAGCAACTTGATAACCAGACTCAATTACATTTAGCGCAGATATTAGCGCAACTATTGTTTTTCCGCTTCCAACGTCTCCTTGTAACAATCTAAACATTTTTTCTTTCATTTTTAAATCTTTATTTATATCTAATAAAACTTTTTTTTGATCATTAGTTAGATTAAAAGTTAATTTTTTTTCTATTTCATGTTGAAAATTACAATTGAAAAACTTTAATTCTTTTTTAATTTTTTTAATTTTTTTTCTAATTTGCGAAGAAATCATAAAAGAAGCTAAAATTTCATCAAAAGCTAATCTTTTATAAAAATCAGAATTATATTTTCCAATATTTTTTGGTTCATGTAATTTTTTAATCGACAAATTCCATGAAATATTATTAAATTTTTTTAATATATTACTGTTATGCCATTCGGGTAAATTTGGTAGATTATTTAATACTTGTTGAATAATTTTATTATAAATTTTTTCTGAAATTCCCTCAGTGAGAGCGTACTTATTGTGTTTTTTTCTAATTAAACTACTATCTGGAGAAATGTATTTTGGGTTTGTAATTTGATATTTACCTCTAAATTCAGTGATTTTTCCGCTTATAGTTACTATTTCATTTAAGGGTAAAACCTTTCTTATATATCCTTCAAAACTGTTAAAAAAGACACAATCAATTTTTCCAGTTTTATCTTCACAAGTAATTCTATTTGGTAAATTTTTTACTCTTGGAAAATTATATTTAATTACTTTAACTTTTATTGTCTGAATTTTTCCTATCTGCAGCTCCTTGATATTACTTATATAAGATCTATCAATGTAGTATTGTGGCAATTTCCATAATAAATCAAAAACTTTGTAAATTTTTTTTCTTTTTAAAATTTTTGATGTTTTTTTTCCAATCCCATTAAGTTTTGATATATCTTGTAATAGGTATTGATAATCATATATTTTTATCATTTTTAATATTATACATTAGTATTGATGAACATTAATATAGACGTTTTAAAAAAAAAAATATCCTATAGATCAACCTATAGAGGTACAAAAGAAATGGACTTATTGCTGAGTTCCTTTGTTAAAGACATAATAGATGATCTAAATCAAGATGAATTAATAAAACTTTTAGCCTTTCTAAAACTAGATGATGAGAATCTTTATAAATTTAATCAGGGTATTAAAACAAATATATCAATAGAAAAAAATGAAATAACTATCCTTTTCAAAAAATACAAACTAAAGTAAATTTAGTGGCGGAGAGACTGGGATTCGAACCCAGGAAAGAGTTGCCCCTTTGCCGGTTTTCAAGACCGGTGCTTTCAACCGCTCAGCCATCTCTCCGTTAGTGAGTGTTTATAACGATAATAATTAAATTCAACTAAAAATATACAATTAAATTTTGTTTAATTAGTGTTTCGTAACAGTTTGAGAACCTAGGCAAGCTAAGAATAGGGTGTTTTTTAAAATCTAAGATTTAAAAATAAATAAGCAATGTCCTTTAAAGTATGTATCTAGACCTAAAGCGCAACCCTAATCCTTGGGCTTTCAAGACCGATGCTTGTACCACACAGCCATCTCTCTGTTTGATAGTTTTTATAAGTATAATTTGCAAATTCAACAATAAAATAGTCTTTATTTTAAATTAATTCGTTATAAAGCTAAGACTATTTATTATTTCATGAAACTTACAAATTTTACAAAAGGAATAATCTCAACTTCATCAGGTTCATTTTTTTGGGGTTTCTTTGGAACAATTTATTTTCAATACATTGCATTTATAGGAGTTTTTGAAGTTGTAGTTCATAGATCTATTTGGACGTGTTTAATACTATTTATTACTACTACTTTATTTAAAAAATGGTTAATATTTAAAAAAGTTTTATTTGATATAAAAAAAATTTCAATTTTATTCATAACTAGTTTGTTAATATTTGGAAACTGGACAGTTTGGATTTATGCAGTTTCAACCAACAAAATTATTGACGCTAGTTTTGGTTATTTTATATTTCCAATAATAAGTGTTTTTTTTGGATTTCTATTCTTAAATGAAAAGTTAAATTATAAAAGAATTATTTCAATTTCATTGGTAATTATTTCTACCTCATATTTATTATTTAATTTTACCTCACTACCTTGGACAGGTTTCTCAGTAGCTTTATTATGGAGCGTTTATAATTTGTTAAGAAAAAAAATAAATGTTGAAACAGATATTGGTCTGTTGATTGAAAGTTTGTTTATACTTCCAATAGTTATTATTATTCTTTATTTTATAATAACCACAAATAATAATGATTTTTCTTTGAAGAATTTAAATCTAATAGGTTTAATTCTTCTTGCTGGTCCAATGACAGTGATCCCTCTATTCTTATATGTTAGAGGAGTTGTAATGGCAGGACTTGGTCCATCTGGAATGGTTTTTTTTATCACCCCAACAGCTCAATTCTTACTTGGTTTTTTTTATTTTAATGAACCTTTTTCAGATGAGAAGCTTATAAGTTTCATTTTAATATGGTTTGCTGTATTTATTTATTTAAAAGATCTTTATGAAAATAATTAAAATTTTAATTTTATTAGTAATTTTACTTTCATCTAATAACATTTCTGCAGATGATAAAACATTTGATCAATGGCTTTTATCTTTTAGAACAATGGCTTTAAAAAATGGAATTTCAGAAAATACTCTTGATATTACAATGAAAGATGTAAAATTTTTACCAAAGGTTATTGAATACGATAGATATCAACCAGAATTTTATGAAGATACAAATACATATATATCAAAAAGATCGTCAAAAGAAAAATTAAATAAAGGCATAAACTTTTATAATAATAATAAAAGTTTAATTAATAAAATTGATAACAAATTTGAAATTGAAAAAGAGTTACTTTTATCATTGATGGGAATTGAAACAAACTTTGGAACTTATGTAGGAAAAATGGACATACTTTCGTCTTTAGCGACATTAAGTTATGATAAAAGGAGAAGTAAATTTTTTACAAAAGAACTAATTACTATATTAAAATTAATAGATAAAGGTGCAGTAGATCACAAAATACTTTATGGTTCGTGGGCTGGAGCTTTCGGATATTTTCAGTTTATGCCATCAACTATTGAAAGATATGCTATTGATTATAATAAAAATAATTTAATTGAATTAAAAAGTAATCAAGACTCTTTTGCATCAGCAGCAAACTATTTAAAAAAAATGGGCTGGGAGAAAAATAAACCTTGTTTTATTAAAATTGATCTAAATTCTAATATACCTAAAAAATATTTAAATACTTCAGCTCGACAAATAAAAAATAGAAAAAAAGTGAAGTTTTTTAAAAAATATATAAAAAATTATAATTATGATATTAATGAAAATTTAAATGCAGCAATTATTACACCGGATGCTGAAATAGTTGATAATGCTGACAAACTAAATCCTGCGTATATAATTTTTAAAAATTATGAATTAATATTAAAATGGAACAGGTCACTAAGATTTGGATTAGCGGTATGTACATTAAAGGAGAAATTTAGAAATGAATTATAAATTATTTTTTATTTTTATATTTATTTTTTTAAATTCCTGTGTTGATACAGCGAATGTTAAATTTTCAAAAAATCGTATTATAACAGATAAATTTTCAAATAAAGGTTTTGCTTTAATTTATGATGAAGATTTACTAAATAAAAAGATTATAAATAAAAGAATTAATGACAGAGATTTAATAATATTTCAAAAGAATTTAAATTTAGGCACATCAGTTAAAATTCTTAACCCATCTAATAATAAATCTATTATTGCAAAAGTTGGTAAAAATTCAATTTATCCTAGTTTTAACAATTCCGTTATATCAAAAAGAATTTTTTCTGAGTTAGAAATTGATATAGAAGAACCTTATATACATATTGAAGAAATAAAAGAAAAAAATACTTTCATAGCAAAGAAAACTAAAACTTTTGAAGTTGAAAAAAAAGTTGCAGACAAAGCTCCGGTTAAAAGTATTAGTATAAACAATCTAAATGAAACAAAAAAAAAAGTTGTTAAAAAAAAGAAGAAAAAAAATTTTAAATACTCAATAAAAATTGCTGATTTTTATTTTGAAAAAACAGCTAAATCGATGATAAATAGAGTTAAAAGTGAAACTGGAATAAATGATGTTAAAATCACCAAAATATCTGAAAACAAGTTTAGGGTATATTTGGGTCCATATTCAAATTTAAAAACATTACAAAAAGCATATAATGGTGTAGAAAAATTAGAATTTGAAAATATTGAAATTTTAAGAAATGAATAAATTTATTAAAAAAAAGATAATTGCATTATTGTTTTTTATTTTTTTGATTCATGGAAATGCAAATTCTTTTGAGATAAAAGCCACAACCGCCATTTTACAAGACTTTTTATCTGGTAAAATTCTATTTGAAAAAGATCCTGATAGATCAATTTATCCAGCATCAATGACAAAAATAATGACCTCAATTGTTGCTTTTGAATTAATAAAAAATGGTGAATTAAATTTGGATGATAAATTTTTAATTTCTGAAAAAGCCTGGAGACTTTCTAAGCCAGGAAACTCTTCTATGTTTATAATGCTTAATGATGAAGTTTCTGTAGAAATGTTATTAAAAGGTATAATTATTGTTTCGGGTAATGATGCTTGTGTAGCGTTAGCAGAAGGAATTGCAGGTTCAGAAGAGGCTTTTGCCGAAATCATGACAGCCAAGGCAATTGAAATTGGTATGATGAACACAAATTTTACAAATTCTTCTGGCCTAAACGATCCAGATAACTACTCAACAGTTAGAGATGTGTTAATTATGTCTAATTATCTAATAAAAAATTACCCTGGTTATTACGAATATTTTAAAGAATTAGAATTTACTTGGCACAGAACTGGTGGTGACCCAATAACCCAACCAAATACAAATACATTATTAAATAAAAATCGTTTAGTTGATGGAATAAAAACTGGTTATTTGGCTGTAGAGAGATATTCATTAGCATCATCATTAGCAAAAAATGAAAGAAGATTAATTGCTGTTGCTAGTGGATTTAAAACTAAAGCTAGTAGATCCAGAGAATCAAACAGGTTATTAAATTTTGGTTTAACACAATTTGATACGGTAAAAATCGCTAAAAAAAATGAGGTTATTGTTCAAATAGATACTTGGTTGGGAAAACAAAAAACTATCGGTGGGTATGTTGATACAGACATATATAAAACTATTAAAAAAGCTAAGAAAAAAAATCTTAAGGTTATAGCTGAATACAATGGCCCCATAGAAGCTCCAATAAAAAAAGATGAAAAAATAGGAATTTTGAAAGTTTATTATAATAAAAATTTATTATCAGAACATACAATTTTTGCATCATCTGAGATTAAAAAAATTAATTTATTATCGAGATTACTTAAATCAATTAATTATCTAGTATGGGGCGATGTATAAAAAGCCCATTATAGTGTTTGAGGGTATCGAAGGATCAGGGAAATCATATCATATTAAAAATGTTTCAAATTATTTAAAAAAAAAAAAGATAAAATTTATTAAAATTCGCGAACCAGGTGGATCAATAAATTCAGAAAAAATAAGAAAACTGATTTTAAACAAAAAATCGAAATTTGATAAGTTTACAGATTTATTATTGTATATGGCAAGTCGAAATGAGAATTTTCATAATATTTTACTAAAAAATAATAAGAAAAAAGTTATTTTAATAGATCGTTTTTTAGATTCAACAATAGCTTACCAGCATTATGGAATGGGTGTAAATTTAAAAATTATAAAATATATTAACAGCTTAATTCTAAAAAAAATTAAAGTTAATTTTACTTTTTTAAATACTGTTAATAAAAAAAATTTAAAATTAAGATTAAAAAAAAGAAAAAATCTAAATAGATATGATAATTTTAATTTTAAATTTTATTCAAAAGTACAAAATGGTTTTTTAAAACTGGCTAAAAATAAAAAAAATTATTTAATTATTGATTCGAATTTACCAATAAAATTAAACAAAAGTATAATTTTTAACAAATTTAAAAAATTGATTTAAAAATGGATTTTAAACCGCTTAATCAACAAAAATTATTAGGATACAACTCTTTGTTTCTAACTTTTACAACATTATTGGAAAAAAAAATATTACCTAATAAAATGATTATTTCTGGTCCTAAAGGTATTGGAAAATCAACATTTGCCTATCACTTTATAAACTACATATTATCTAAAAATGAAATGAATCCGTATGATGTTAATAAATTTGAGATTCATAGTGAAAATAAATCATTTAAATTAATCAAAAATTTAACACATCCTAATTTTCATTTAATAGATTTATTAGATGATAAAAAAATAATTGAAATTTCCCAAATAAGGAAAGCTATTTCTTATTCTCAAAAATCATCATTCAATAATAATTATAGAATTGTATTAATTGATAATATCGAATTTTTAAATATTTATTCTTCTAATGCACTTCTAAAAATAATAGAAGAACCTAATGAGAAACTTATATTTATTTTAATTCACAATAATTCAAAAAAAATTATAGAAACTATTAAATCCAGATGTATTATTTATAAAAAAAAATTCACTTTTAATGAAAATTTATCTATTGCTAACAAGCTCACAAACGTCAATTTAAAAAATTTTTTTAGCGAGAGTATTATTAACTATTATTTCACAGTTGGCGATTTTCTTTATCTTTACAACTTTTTAAAAAATAATCAATTAAACTTACAACAATTATCTTTAAAATCTTTGTTATTATATTTAATAAATTTTAAAAATAATAAAAATGAACCTGAATTAATTAATTTTACTTATAGATTAATTGAATCTTATTTTCATTATTCTTTTTTAAATAATAAAAATATCAATTTATATAACCTTTATAAGTATTTTATAAAAAAAATAAATTACACAAATAAGTTTAATCTTGATATAGAAAGCTTGTTTTTAGAATTTAAAAACAAAGTTATTAATGAATAAAAATTTTTATATTACAACACCCATATATTATCCTTCAGCAAAACCCCATATGGGTCATGCATATTCAAGTATAGTTGCTGATTTTTTTGCTAGATTTAAAAGGATCCAAGGTTTTAACGTATATTTTTTAACGGGTACTGATGAACATGGTCAGAAAATTCAGAGAGCCGCAGAAAAAAAAGGCATGGACCCATTATCTTTTTGTGATGAAATTAGCAAAACATTTAGAGATTTGTCAAAAACTTTAAATCTATCCAATAATGATTTTATTAGAACAACTGAAAAAAGACATGCTGAATCCGTTCAAAATTTATGGAATATACTTGAAAAAAAAAAAGAAATTTATTTGTCAAAATATTCAGGTTGGTATTCTGTATCTGATGAAGCTTTTTATTCAGATGACGAGGTAGAAGATAAAAAGGGAAGCAAAATAGCCAAAAGTTCTGGTTCGCCAGTCGAATGGGTTGAAGAAGAATCTTATTTTTTTAAGCTTTCACAATGGCAAGATAAATTATTAAAATTTTATTCTGAAAATCCAAATTTTATTTTACCTAGTGCTAGAAAAAATGAAGTTATAAGTTTTGTAAAAAGTGGCTTAAAAGATTTATCTGTAAGTAGGAAATCTTTTTCTTGGGGAATTAAAGTACCATCAAATAATGATCATGTTATTTATGTATGGTTGGATGCCCTGACAAATTATATAAGTGCTTTAAATTATCCAAATGAAAATGATAAACTTTATAAAAATTTCTGGCCTGCCACTATTCACTTAATCGGTAAAGATATATTAAGATTTCATGCTGTATATTGGCCAGCTTTTTTATTAGCAGCGGGTATTTCTGTGCCAAAAAGAGTATATGGTCATGGTTGGATTTTGGCTGGCGATGAAAAAATGTCTAAATCAAAAGGAAATATTTTAGATCCTATTGAAATAATTGATATATATGGATTAGATTCTCTCAGATATTACCTTGCTAAAGAAGTTTCTTTTGGTAACGATGGAAATATTTCCCAGGAAAAACTTGAAAGTTGCATCAATAGTGATTTAGCCAACAATTATGGAAATTATTGTCAAAGAGTGGTTTCGTTTAATGAAAAAAATTGTAATTTATTAATACCTAAAAAAGATTCTTTCACTAAAGAGGATTTAATTTTACTTGATCGATTTAAAGTTGATTTTAATAAATTAATAAACCACATAGACAATCAAGACTTAAACTCCTATATGAATTTCATTGTTGAAAGTCTTTTTGCTGCTAATAAATATTTTAATGACCAGGCACCTTGGAACAAAAAATCCGATATACCAAGATTAAATACAATTGTTTATGTTTCTTTAGAAATTATAAGAAAAATTTCTATTATGTTATATCCGATAATACCTTCATCATCATTAAAAGCATTAAAAATTTTTAGCATTAAAGAAAAAGATATTAACTTTGATAGCATCAAAAATCATAATCAATTAATAGTTAATAATAAGATTAATAAAATTGATATTTTATTTAAGAAAATAGATAATAAAAATGATTGATTCACACTGCCATTTGGATCATGACCCGTTATTTAATAACATAAATGAAGTTTTAAACAGATCTAAAAGTGCTGGTTTAAAAAAATTACTAACAATTTGTACTTCTAATGAAAGTTTTGAAAATATTAAAAAAATTTTAAATCTTGATGAAATAATTTACGGCACATATGGAATTCATCCACATGAAACGGAAAATAATAAAGTTACAAAAAAACTTATTATAGAAAATATTAAAAAAAATCCAAAAATAATTGGAATTGGTGAAACTGGTTTAGATTTTTATTATAATCATAGTCATAAGGGTGAACAAATTAAAAGTTTTAAAGAGCACATTGAAGCATCTATAGAGGTTGATATACCAATAATAGTGCATTCTAGAAGCGCTGAACATCAAACATTTGAAATTTTAAATGAATATAAAAATCAAAAACCAAAAATTTTAATGCATTGTTTTACTGGCTCTTATGAATTTTTTAAAAAGATGGAAAAACTAAATTCATATTTTTCAGCTAGCGGCATAATCACCTTTAACAATAGTGCAGATCTACAAAAAACGTTTTCAAAAATACCTAATAACAAGCTACTAGTAGAAACTGATAGTCCTTTTCTTGCACCTGCACCGATGAGAGGAAAAAAAAATGAACCTAGCTATATTAAATATACAATAAAAAGGCTGGCTGAATTAAAAAAGTTAGATGAAACTGAAATGATAAATATTACATCCAAAAACTTTGAAAACTTATTTTTTTGTTAATGAAAGTTAAATTTATTATTTTAGGTTGCGGATCATCTTTAGGGGTGCCAAGAGCAGACGGAAGCTGGGGCAAATGTAATCCAAAAGAAAAAAAGAACTACCGAACTAGATGCTCAGCTTTAATAAAATCAAATTCAAAAAATATTTTGATAGACACTTCACCAGATCTTCGTCATCAATTAATTAAAAATAATATAACTAATATAGATAATGTAATTTTTACTCATAAGCATGGAGATCAAATACATGGAATAAATGATTTAAGAATTTTTTCCTTAAAAAATTCCAAAAAAGTTCCAGTTTATGCTGATAATGAAACAACTAAATATCTTAATAACAATTTTTCTTACTGTTTTAATGATACACCAGGTTACAAAGCCATTTTAAAATTAAATAAAATTAAAAAAAAATTTTCTTTTTTAGATAAAGGTAATTTAATTTCAATAAAGTCTATACCAGTTCAACACGGTAGAATTGAATCTCAATCTTTTATAATTAACAATAAATGTGCTTATGTTAGTGATGCCAATAAAATTTATGACCAAGATTTAAAATTTTTTATGAATCTTAAATATTTTGTTATTGATTGTTTGAGAATTAACAAACATCCGTCCCATTATAATTTAAATGAAGTCATTGGACTAACCAAAATTATTAGACCTAAAAAAACTATACTTACCAATTTGCATGCGGATTTAGATTATAATTATTTACTTAAAATTTTACCAAAAAATATAATTCCTGCCTATGATGGCATGTCATTTTATATTTAATATTTTTTCAATTTCATTAGTAATTTTTTTTGACATTGGATTTGTTATAGAAGAATAAGTCTGCTCAATTTTTCCATCTTTATTTATTAAAATTTTGTAGAAATTCCATTTAGGAGTAGCTTTTTTTCCATAGTTTTTTAGAGCCCATTTGTAAATAGGATCTATATTTTCACCTTTTACATCAATTTTTGTTGTCATAGGAAAATTAATATTAAAATTAACTTCGCAAAAATTTTTAATTTCACTATTTGATCCTGGTTCTTGCCCTCCAAATTGATTAGAAGGTAATCCTATAACAATTAATCCTTTGTCTTGATATTTTTCCCATAAATTTTGTAAATCTTCATATTGTTTTGTAAATCCACATTGGCTTGCAACATTTACTAATAATATGGGTTTATTTTTATATTTTGAGAAATTAATTTTTTCTCCAGTTATTGATTCAACTTCAAAATCATAAATAGTTTTTTCATATTTAGCAGAAACTTTATTAGAAAATGTAAACATAATAGTAATTAATATTATAAACAAAATGTTTAATTTATTTATTAAAATCATTTTTTTGATGTCATCAATAATAAAAAATATCCTACTAAAGTTGACAATAATGATCCAGCTAAAACACCAATTTTAACACCATCCATATATTGGGTACTCTCAGCAAAAGCCAAGTTTCCAATAAACAAACTCATAGTGAATCCTATTCCAGTAAGAATTCCCACTCCGTATAAACTAAACCAATTTGAATTATTTGGCATTTGAGCTATTTTTAATTTAATTGAAACTATTGAGAACAAAAAAACTCCTATCTGTTTACCCACAAAAAGCCCTAATAAAATTCCTAGAGGAACAGGTGATAATAGTGAATTAAAATTTACTCCATTTAAAGATACGCCTGCATTTGCTAAAGCAAATAAAGGCATTATGCCAAAAGCTACATAGGGGCTAATCTTATGTTCTATTTTAGTCAGTAAAGAAAAATCTTTCTCTTTTTTTCTATGGGGTATTACTGTAGCCAAAAGTACACCTGATATAGTTGCATGAATTCCAGATTCATGAGTAAAAAACCATAAAATTAATCCTAAAAATAAATAAGGAAGAAATTTTTTAATATTTAATTTATTTAAAATTAACAAAGCAATAAATGTTAACAATAGAAGTGTAAGGTAAATAACACTTAAATCTCCAGAATAAAAAAATGCAATAATGACTATAGCTCCTAGGTCATCAATAATTGCTAAAGCTGTTAAAAAAACCTTAAGAGATAAAGGAACTCTTGATCCTAATAAAGATAATACACCCAAAGAAAAAGCAATATCAGTAGCTGACGGAATAGCCCAACCATTCAACGTTACACTATTTTGAAAATTTATATAAATGTATATTAGAGCAGGGACCAGCATTCCACCAATTGCAGCTATTATTGGCAAGAGTGCTTGTTTATGATTTGATAGTTCCCCTTGCAAAAATTCTCTTTTAATTTCTAATGTTACAAAAAAGAAAAAAGCGGCCATTAATGCATCGTTAATCCAATGCAGTACGCTCATTTTAATTCCAAAATTATTAATTCCAACAAACAAATAGGTTTCTAGTGTCTCAAAGTATAATGTTGAATAGTCTGAATTGCTTATAATCAAAGCTATTACAGCACTTATCAACAAAAGCAAACCGCTTGCAGCTTCTAATTTAAAAAACCATTTAAAAGGTTTAGATATATATTCAATCATTCTATCTAATTAAATCTTTAAAAAATAAAAATAAATCTTTTAAAGTTTCGTAAAAATTATCAAGCATGAAATTAAAACCAGGCAATATATCTCCTATAGGGGATCTAAAAGTATCCAAAAATATTACAAAAGCAAAAAAGCTTATTAAAATTACTATAAATAAGTTAAATAAAGAAGGCTTTTTGAGTATTTTTTTATTAATTTTTTTTATTTCCTTATCGTCATTTAGATTTAAGTTTTCCGCATCTATAATTATTCTTTCTACTTCATTTGGAATTTCACTTTTTAAAAATGATTCCTTTTTATCTTTTGGATCAATTTTTTTTTTGGAAGTTTCAGGTAAAATCAATAATTCCTTCTTAAAAAACCACTTATGGGAACATGAACTGCATTGCAATAGTCTACCGATATCTGGTATTAAATTATCTTCTAATTCAAATTTTTTTTTACAATTAGAACATGAAATGATCATAGGTAATTATATAACAGATTTTTATTAAATTTCTTCAATTTTGCTAAGCTTTATCCTTTGAAATTATCATTATCTACTGTATTAGTATCACATTCGGGGCGTAGCGCAGCCTGGTAGCGCATCTGGTTTGGGACCAGAGGGTCGCAGGTTCAAATCCTGCCGCCCCGACCAATTGTATGAAAAAGGCAAAAATTTACAAACCAACAAAAACAGCAATGCAATCTGGACTTGCCAAAACTAAAAATTGGATTCTCGAGTATATTGTTGAAAAAACAGGTGTTAATCCATTAATGGGATGGGAAAGTTCTTCGAACACTTTATCAGAAATAAAATTAGAATTTTCGTCAAAGGAAAATGCAATAAAATATGCAAAAAAAAATAAAATTAATTATGAAATCCTTGAACCAAAAAATAAAAAGATTATCAAAAGGTCATATGCTGACAATTTTACTAAATAATGTTTAAATTTTTTACTCAAAAGCAATGGTTTTTATGGAGTATATTAGGATCAATTTTAATTTTGATATCTACTTGGTACCAAGTCCAACTAGATGTAAAAATTAATGAATGGTTTGGTGAATTTTATGACACTCTTCAGAAAGCATTAACAACACCAAATTCAGTTACAGAAACTGAATTTATAGGTTATTTATTTACTTTTGCTAAAATAGCGGCTCTTTGGATTCTAATAGCAGTTTTTACTGGTTTTTTTACAAGTCATTGGGTTTTTCGATGGAGAACTTCAATGGCAGATTATTATCATGATCAATGGTTAAAAGCTCGATTAACAGAAGGTGCCTCACAACGAGTTCAAGAAGATACTTTAAAGTTTGCTAGAATTTTGGAAGGTCTTGGTACTGGCTTGTTAGATAGCATAATGACATTAATTGCTTTCACACCAATCTTATGGGGTTTATCTAAGCAAATAGATCGTTTACCTTGGATAGGTCAAGTTGACCATGCTTTAGTTTGGGTCGCAATTATTTCTGCTTTAGGCGGAACTATATTGCTAGCTGCTGTAGGAATAAAATTACCTGGTATTGAGTATGATATTCAAAAAGAGGAAGCTGGTTATAGAAAAGAATTAGTCCATGGTGAAGACGATCCTATAAGAGCTGCCCCACCCACAATAGGCCAATTGTATAATAGAGTTAGGGGAATTCATTATAAATCTTATTTTCATTATTTATATTTTAACACAGTTAAGTGGAGCTACTTTCAAGGCATGGTTATAGTTCCTTATTTAGCGTTAGCTCCAACAATTGTAACTGGAGCTATTACATTGGGTTTTGTTCAACAAATTACCAGAGCCTTTGGTAGAGTAGAGGGTTCATTACAATATTTAGTAAAAAGCTGGTCTACTATAGTTGAGTTTATTTCTGTATGGAAAAGACTTAGCGAATTTGAAACTAAGTTAAAGTTACAAGAATCTATTAGTGAAAAAATTTAATGTCTATTGATAAAAAATTTATTGATCAGTTTGTAAATGTAACTTCTAAAGCAGCATTAGCTTCATCATATTTTGTTGGTAAAAAAGATAAATTAGCGGCAGATAAAGCAGCTGTTGACTCAATGAGAAATGAATTAAATAAAATCAATATGAATGGTAAAATTGTCATTGGAGAAGGGGAGCTGGACGAAGCTCCCATGCTATACATTGGTGAAAATCTTGGTACTAAAAATGGTCCTGATTTTGATATTGCCGTTGATCCTTTAGAAGGTACAAAGTTTGCTGCTAATAATTTACCTGGAGCTTTATCTGTTATAGCTATTTCTGAGAAAAATAATCTGTTTAATGCTCCCGAAACCTATATGGATAAAATTGCTATTAATTCAAATAAAAAAGATATTGTTGATTTAGATTTTACAGTTAAAAAAAACATTTCAAATTTAGCTGACTCACTAAATAAAGGTGTTAAAGAAATAACCGCTTGTTTACTAGATCGACCAAGACATAAAAAAATTATTGAAGAACTAAAAAGTTTAAATGTAAATTTAAAATTGATTTCTGATGGTGATATATCTGGAGCCTTATTGGTTTCTGATAAAAAATATAATGTTGATATATTCCTTGGAATAGGAGGTGGTCCCGAAGGTGTTCTGGCAGCTTCCGCTTTAGATACTTTTAATTGTCATTTTCAAGGCAGGTTTTTGTTTGAAACAGATAAAGACAAACAAAGAGCCAATACAATGGGAATTAAAGATTTTAAGAGAAAATATGAATTAAATGAAATAGTATCTGGAGACTCAATATTTTGCGCCACTGGTATTACTTCTGGTGATTTAGTCGATGGTATTAAAATGAATGGAAATAAATATATTTCTGAAACATTGGTTACACACAAAGATAGTAATTTGAATAAAATAATCTTAAAAGAAGATATTATAAAAACTTGATAAAATTTATTTTTTGCAATAAAAGAGCCAAGTTTGGTCCCTTCGTCTATCGGTTAGGACACATGGTTTTCATCCATGAAAGAGGGGTTCGATTCCCCTAGGGACCGCCATAAAATTCAATATTTATGACTTATTTTGTGTATATGCTAATGTCAATATCTACAAACAATAAAAAGACATATGTTGGGTATACAAATAATTTAATAGAAAGACTTAAAAAACATAACTCAAATAAAGGAGCTAAATCAACAAAAGGATATAAATGGAAAGTAATTTTCAAAAAGAAATTTCCAACAAAAAGTAAGGCTATGAGTTATGAGTATAAATTAAAAAAAAATAGAAAAGAAAGATTAACCTTAATAAAAAACTTATAAATAAAAATTATGCTTAAAATAGCAACAATTCTTCCTTATAAAGAAAACTACTCTATTAAAAAAGCTGCAGCAGCATCGTTATGGGTATATGACTTTTTTAGACATTCTTCTTTAAAAAAAAATAATTACATATTTGGATCAACAGATACTAAGGATTATTTATCTAATAATTATATTAATATTACAATCAAAGATTTAAGTTCAAAGTTAAGCAGTACTACTAATCAATATTGCAATGAGCTAATAAAAAAAATTGAAGGAAAAAAATTTGATATAATTGAAATTCATAACAGACCACTTGTTTTCAATATTTTAAAAAAAAAATTAGATTCTAATTTTATTATTTATTTTCACAACGATCCTTTATCAATGAAAGGATCTAAAAGTTCTCAAGAAAGAATTAATTTATTAAACAAAGTTGAAAAAATTATTTTTGTAAGCGAATGGGTTCAAAAAAGATTTTTTATAGATTTAGATCAAAGATTATTAAACAAAACAGAAGTAGTTTATCCAAGCATTCATAAACAAAATAAATTATTAAAAAAAGAAAAAAAAATTGTTTTTGTAGGAAAACTTAATCAATCAAAAGGTTATGATATATACAGAGATGCTATAATTAAAATTTTAAACGAACATTCTGACTGGAAAGCATATTCAATTGGAGATGAACGAAGAAATAAGCCAACCATTAATCACAAAAACCATATCGAATTAGGTTATTTGTCTCATAAGAAAGTTTTAAGTTTCTTATGTAAGGCAGAAATAGCAGTTGTACCCTCAAGATGGGAAGAACCATTCGGAAGAACTGCTCTCGAAGCAACATCTAGGGGATGTGCTACAATAATCTCAAAAAGGGGAGGACTACCCGAAACATCTGATCATTGTATTATTTTAAAAAAGTTAGACTATATAAATTTATATAATGAAATCAAAAAACTAATTATATCTCCCAATGTAAGAAAAGATTATCAAAAAAAAGGATTCTCTAATGTAAAGCATATTACCAAAGAAAATTCTTTACTTATCGATGACATTAGGAAATCTTTATTTATTAATTCTAGGATCAATTTTATTAAAAACAAATTAAAGATTGTTAATATTTATAATTTAGGTCAAAAGTTAAATCATAGACTTTACAATATTTCTGTTGGGAAAAAATTTACTAATGGATTTATTAGAAATGGACATGATGTTTTGGAAATTAGTGATCGTGACTTTATTAAACAAAACAGACAATTATCTTTTAATAGTACCGCTTCTAGATTTCAAAATTATCTAATTGAAACTTTTAAAAATTATAATCCAGATTTATTATTTTTTGGACATACAAATAATATTCATCTTGAAACTCTAGACTTGATTAAAAACTTAAATAAAAATATTGTAATTTCACAATGGAATGAAGATCCTATTATGAAAAGTTTAAAAGATTCAAAAACAAATATTCAAAAGATCTCTTACTATGGAAATATTGTCGATCATAATTTTATCACAACTCACCCATCTGTATTCTTAAAACAAAATAATAATATAAATAATTTACATTTTATATTTAT
>CACLJJ010000001.1 GCA_902607215.1 uncultured Pelagibacteraceae bacterium | reverse complement strand
TTTATAAAAACACTACCTGAACTAGGTTTAATTAGACCCAACATCATACCTATAGTAGTTGTTTTTCCACAACCATTTGGACCTAGTAGACCAATTATTGAACCTTTATTAATTTTAAAACTTATATTTTGAACAGCTAAAACATTATTATATGTTTTATTTAAATTTTTTATTTGAATTGTCATTTAGCTGATGCTCTTTTTAATCTATCGTTAATTACTTCTCCAAATCCTGTATTTGGAATTTTTTCTACCGCAATACATTTAAAATTTTTATTTTTAATTATTCTCATTGTTTTGTATAAATTTTTTGCTGCTTCTTTTAGATTATTAGTTTTACTTAAATAGTAAAAATTTTTATCAGATAATTTTTTTTTTTTAATTAACATAAATGCCTCATATTGTTTTGGTTTTTTAATGTTCAATCTAATTGGAATTCCTGGTGAATAATGAATTTTTCCTTGGCCAGGAATAATTATTTTTTTATTTTTATTTTTAAATTTAAGTCTAGTTTTAAGAATCTTATTTATTATACTTACCTTTATTCCTCCTAATCTAAGTATTTGAGGCTTATTTATCAAACTAACTATAGTTGACTCCAAACCTATTTTTGATCTACCGCCGTCAATAATAAATTTAATTTTTTTTCCGAACTCATCCTTTACATCTTCTTTAGACACCGGACTAATTCTAGATGAGATATTTGCGCTTGGAGCTGCTAAGGGATATTTGAGTTCTTTAAGAAGTTTTCTAGTAACTGAATGTTTAGGAAATCTAACTGCTAAAGTTTTTTTCTTATTTGTAACGTTTTTAGAAATGTTGCTACTTTTTTTTAGCCTTAAAACAAAAGTTATAGGACCCGGACAAAGTTTTTTATACAGTTTAATAAAGTAAGCATTAGTTTGACAATCATTTTTTAACATTTTTAGATTATGGTAGTGTACTATAAGAGGGTTTTTTTTAGTCCTTTTTTTTAATTTAAATATTTTAGATGTTGCTTTTTGAGAATATGCGTTTGCAGCTAATCCATATACAGTTTCTGTAGGAATGCCAATGCACTCATTTTTATCTAAATAGTATTTAGATTTTTTAATATTTGAAAAATTGTTTTTCATGTAATATTACCAACTATTATATGAAAGATAAAAATTTGCCAGATGATATTAAAAACAAATCTCTTAATCAGCTTACAAAACTAGCAAATAAGATTATTGAAAATCTTGAAAATAAAAAAAATCTTGAAAGCTCAATTAATGATTATCAAATGTTAATAAGATTAAACAATTTAATTGAGAAAAAATTTCAAAATACTTCAAAAAAAATATCCCAGATTACAAAAGAAAAAATTAGCAAAATATTAATTAAAAAAAATGAAAAAAAAGTTAAATAAAATTGCCAAGGATACAAATTTATTTTTATCAAGATTTTTATCAAAGCAAAAAAAAACAGATTTAATAAAACCCATAATTTATGGTTTACTCCCTGGTGGTAAAAAAATAAGATCAAAATTGATTGTTGATGTGGGAAAAATTTTTAAAGTAAAATATCAAAATTTAATTCAAATAGGCGCTGCCGTAGAATGTATTCATGCATATTCCTTAATTCATGACGATCTGCCATGTATGGATAACGATTCCTTAAGAAGAGGCAAGCTATCTGCTCATAAGAAATTCGGAGAGTCGACAGCAATTCTTGCTGGGAATTCATTACTTACCATTGCTTTTGAAATTTTAAGTCAAAATAATTTTAAACAAGATGAAAAAACAAAAACAAAATTAATAAATTTAATATCTAAATGTTCTGGACATTCTGGGATAGCAGGTGGACAATATTTAGATTTAAAATTGGAACGTAAAAAAATTCCTTTAAAAAAAATTATTGAAATGCAGATTAAAAAAACTGGTAAACTTTTTAGTTTTTGTTGTATGTCACCTGTAATTATTAGTAAAAAATTTAATTATCTTAAAAAATTTGACAAAATTGGGTCGGACATTGGTTTATTATTTCAAATAACAGATGATTTAATTGACTATGCTGGTAGTACAAAAAAAGCAGGAAAAAAAACAAAAAAAGATTTTAAAAAAGGCAAAGCTACGTTAATTAGTTTGCTAGGTTATAAAAATACTATTAAATACTCCAATAAATTAAAATTAAATATATTTAAAAGGCTAAAAATTTTTGGAAACAAGGCTAACGATTTAAAAAGTACAATTGATTGTATTTTAGAGAGAAACAAATGAATAAAAAATATAAATATTTAGACGATATTAATTTTCCATCCGATATTAAAAATTTTTCACAGTCAGAACTAAAAGTATTAGCTGATGAAGTTAGGCAAGAAATGATAGATGCTGTATCGGAGACAGGAGGTCATTTAGGAGCAGGTTTGGGAGTTGTAGAGTTAACAGTAGCTTTACATTATATATTTAATACTCCTAATGATAAGTTAATTTGGGATGTAGGACATCAAACATATCCTCATAAAATATTAACAGGAAGAAAAGATAGAATCAGAACTTTAAGAAAAGGTGATGGTTTATCAGGTTTTACAAAAAGATCCGAGAGTGAATATGATACTTTTGGTGCCGGGCATAGCTCAACCTCAATATCATCTGCTTTAGGAATTGCGGTGGCAAATAAACTTTCAAATAAATCTGATAATGTGGTTGCAGTAATAGGTGATGGGGCAATGAGTGCTGGAATGGCTTATGAAGCAATGAATAATGCTGGTGCCAGTAAAACTAAAATGATTGTAATTTTAAATGATAATGACATGTCAATTGCAAAACCAGTTGGGGCAATGAGAACATATTTAGCAAAAATTTTATCTGGAAAATTATATTTTAGTTTTAGAGAAACTGTAAAACTAATTATATCGGCTTTTTCAAAAAGATTTAGTAAGAAAGCGGGTGAGGCTGAATATTTTTTAAGGTCTGCTTTTACCGGTGGTACCTTATTCAATTCCATGGGTTTTTACTATATAGGACCAATTGATGGTCACGATATTGACAGTTTAATTTCTGTTCTAAAAAATGCTAAGGAAATAAATTATGACATTCCTATTATGATCCATATAAAAACAAAAAAAGGCAAAGGTTATGAATTTGCAGAAAAGTCAGCTGATAAATTTCATGGTGTTACAAAATTCAATGTAAACACTGGAGTTCAAGAAAAATCCAAATCAAATATTCCCTCTTATACCAAAGTTTTTGCTAATACTCTGGTAAAGCATGCTGAGAAAGATAGTAAAATTATAGGAATCACTGCTGCAATGCCATCGGGAACGGGTATGGATATTTTTGGAGAAAAATTCCCTTCAAGAATGTTTGATGTTGGAATTGCTGAGCAACATGCAGTCACATTTGCAGCGGGCTTAGCAACAGAAGGATATAAACCATATGCGGCAATTTACTCTACATTTTTACAAAGGGCATATGACCAAGTTGTTCATGATGTTGCAATCCAAAGTTTACCGGTTAGATTTGCCATAGATAGAGCTGGTTTAGTTGGTGCTGACGGGCCCACACATGCAGGTTCATTTGATATAACTTACTTATCCACTTTACCAAATTTTGTAGTAATGGCTGCAAGTGATGAGTCTGAATTAGTAAGAATGATAAATACTTCAGTTGATATTAACAACAAACCTTCGGCCTTAAGATATCCAAGAGGCAATGGAACTGGTGTAGAATTACCAACAATTAATGAAAAATTAGAAATAGGAAAAGGAAGAATAATTAAAGAAGGAAAAAAGATTGCTTTAATTAATTTTGGTGCAAGATTAAATGAATGTTTAATTGCCCAAGAAAATCTAGTTAAAAAAGGAATTAATATTACACTTGCTGATGCTAGATTTGTGAAACCTCTAGATGAAAATCTTATTTGGCAATTGGCAACCGATCATGAAGCAATAATAACTATAGAAGAAGGTTCGATAGGAGGCTTTGGTTCACATGTGGGTCAGTTTTTAACTGATAAAAATTTATTGGATAATAATTTGAAGTTTAGATCTATGATTTTGCCCGATAGATTTATTAATCATGATAAACCAAATTTAATGTATAAATATGCTGGATTAGATGCAAATAGTATTGAAGGCAAAATATTAGATATTTTAAATTCGAAAGTAATAATAAAAAAAACTAATTAACTATTGCACTGAGCTTTATTCATCAAATAGTGGTCTAAAAGTACACAGTGCATCATAGCTTCACCAATTGGCACTGCTCTTATACCAACACAAGGGTCGTGTCTGCCTTTAACAGATATAGAAGTATTTTTTCCAAACTTATCAATGGTTTTTCTTGAAGAAAGAATTGATGAAGTTGGTTTTACCGCAAAAGAAACAATTATATTTTGTCCAGACGATATCCCACCAAGTATACCTCCAGCGTTATTTGAATTAAATTTAGTTTTTTTTCCTATTTGAGAAATTTCATCAGAATTTTGTTCTCCAGTTAATTGAGCTGAACTTATTCCAGATCCAATATTAACACCTTTTACAGCATTAATACTCATCATTGCGGCTGCTAAATCCATATCTAATTTTGAATATATGGGAGCTCCTAGTCCTATTGGAACTCCTTTTGCTCTTACTTCAATTATTGCACCACAAGATGAACCAGCTTTTCTAATACTTAACAAATATTTTTCCCAAAGTTTTAATATTGAGTTGTCAGGACAGAAAAATGGATTCTTTGAAATAAATTTATCATTCCATTTTTTTACATCACATCCAAGTATTCCTAATTGCGTGACTGCTCCAACGACTTTATATTTTTTTCCAATTTTATTTTCCAAAACTTTTTTTGCTATAGCTCCAGCAGCAACTCTCGATGCCGTCTCTCTAGCTGATTGCCTACCACCACCCTTATAGTCTCTAATTCCATATTTTTTAAAATATGTATAGTCTGCGTGACCAGGTCTAAATTTATTTTTTATACTTTCATAGTCTCTTGACCTCATATCTTTATTGTAAATAATCATCGAAATAGGAGTGCCTGTAGTTTTGCCTTCAAAAACCCCTGATAAAATATTTACTTTATCATCTTCTTTTCTTTGTGTTGTAAACTTTGATTGGCCAGGTCTTCGTTTATTAAGTTCTAACTGGATATCTTGTTCTTTAATATTTATATTAGGAGGACATCCATCCACTACACACCCTATAGCGGGTCCATGAGATTCTCCCCAAGTAGTGAAACGAAATAGCTTTCCAAAAGTATTAAATGACATAAAATATATTATATAAGTTATTTTGTTGAAATTATGAATCAAAAAAACTCACTTGGGTTAAATAATTGCTTTAAGGATTTAGAAAACCCTATAGATCTCTTTGGAGAGTGGTTTGCTGAAGCTAAAAAAACTGAAATAAATGATCCTAATGCGTTTGCGTTGGCCACTGCTAATAAAAATGGAATTCCATCAGTTAGAATGGTTTTATTAAAGGATTATAGTCAAAATGGATTTGTTTTTTATACAAATCTTGACAGCAAAAAAAGCAGCGATGTGAAAAGCAATCCCAACGCATCTATATGTTTTCATTGGAAGAGTTTATTAAGACAAATTAGGGCTACTGGTCAAATATCAAAAGTATCTGACAAAGAAGCAGATGATTATTACAATACGAGAGATTATGACAGTAAGATTGGTGCATGGGCATCAAAACAAAGTTCTATTTTAAAAAGTAGAGATGAATTGTATAAAACGATCGAAAATTATAAGAAAAAATATTTAGATGAAAAAAATGTACCAAGACCAAACTATTGGTCTGGATGGAATTTAAATCCTTATCAAGTTGAGTTTTGGTTAGATGGTAAAAATAGAATTCATCAAAGATTAAGATACACAAAAAAAGAAAATGGCAATTGGAACAAATCTTTGCTTAGTCCTTAAAAAGTTCTTTCCAAACTAAAAGAAGTTAAGTTTTTTAAGATATCTTTTTCTTTAGAATCATTAAATATACTTAGTGAATTAGATGCAAGATTTATAAAATACTCAGCTTTTTTATAACAATCAGAAATAATATTATATTTTTTGATCATTAATAAAATTTTTTTAAATTCTGTTTGTGATCTTTCTTTTTTTTCAAAAATTTTTTTGATCTCTAGTTTTTCTTCTGGTTTTGCTTTTTGATAAAGCAAGATTATTGGTAATGTAATTTTATCTTCATAAAAATCATTTCCAATTTCTTTGCCAAATAGTTTTAATTCTGAATTATAGTCTAAAGTATCATCTGCTATTTGAAATGTTAAACCAAGATTTTTTCCATAAAATTCTAAAGCTTCTTTCATTTTACTTTCTTTGTTTGCCAGGATAGAACCAACTTTAGTTGCAGCCGCAAATAACGACGCAGTTTTAGCTGATATGATTTTTAAATATGTTTCTTCCAGCATATCAATCTCACCTCGATGTTGTAATTGCAATACTTCACCCTGAGAAATTTCGGCTGAAGTTGAAGAAAGAAGCTTTAAAACTTCTAGGTTTCCATCTTCAACCATCATCTCAAAACATCTGCTTAATAGGTAGTCACCTACCAAAATTGATGACTGGTTCCCCCAGATATTATTTAAAGTTTTTTTTCCTCTCCTAATCTCACCACTATCTATTACATCATCATGCATTAGTGTTGCCGCATGAATTAATTCAACACAAGCTGCAAGATTAATATCTCTACTTCCTTTTGAATATCCGCAAAGTTTAGCTGATCCAAGCGTTAATAATGCTCTTAATTTTTTACCACCTGTTCTGACATGGTATCTTGTCATTTCATCAACTAAATCTACTTTACTTGATAACTTTGTTTTAATTTTCTCTTCAACTAAAATTAGTTTATCTTCAACGGAACTTTTAAGTTCGTAATATGAATTATTTATTCGATTTTTTAACTGAACAACTGTTCCCATAACTTTAAAGTAGTACAATTAAGCCAATATTATACTTATCAATTGACGCACCTGAAACTTCAACTATAAGGAGACTTTATATTAAATCAAAAATTTTATAAGCATTAACCATGTTTTCATTTTTCAAAAAAAAAAAAGTTATTCCTCTTATTAAGCTAAATGGGGTAATAGGAAATGTTGGCAAGTTTAGGCAAGGCATAGATTTTGCTAGTCAAGAGGAAACAATTAAAAAAGCATTTTCAATAAAAAAAGCTCTAGCAGTGGCAATATCAATAAATTCTCCAGGAGGTTCTCCAGTTCAATCACATCTTATTCATGATTTCATTAGACATCAGGCTAAAAAGAATAAAAAAAAAGTAATTATTTTTGCTGAAGATGTTGCGGCATCAGGAGGATATTTAATTGCATGTGCTGGAGACGAAATTTACGCAAACCAAAGCTCGATTGTCGGTTCAATAGGAGTGATTTACTCTTCATTTGGTTTTAAGGATTTGATCCAAAAAATTGGAGTTCAAAGAAGAGTTTATACTGCCGGAAAAAATAAAAGTACTCTAGACCCTTTTATGGAGGAGAAACAAGAAGATATTGAAAGATTAAAAAATATTCAATTGGACTTACATAAAGATTTTATCAATGTTGTTGAAAAAAGCAGGTCCACAAAATTAAAAAAAGGTGGAGAAATTGAATTATTTTCAGGAGAGTTTTGGTCTGGAAGAAAAGCAAAAGAACTTGGGTTAATAGACGGCATTGGAAACACAGATCAAATTTTAAGAGAAAAATTTGGTGACGATGTGGTTATTAAAAAATTTGAAAAAGAAAAAGGCTGGTTGGCCAGAAAATTATCATCGAAAAGTCATGCAGACCAAGTAATTAGTATTTTAGAGGAAAGATCTATCTGGCAAAGATATGGCTTCTAAAAAAAAAACTAAAAAACCTAAATTTCAAACTTTTCAAGACACAATCTTGAATCTCCAAAAGTATTGGAGCAAGCAAGGCTGTGTAGTTTTACAACCTTATGATATGGAAGTTGGTGCTGGAACTTTTCATCCCGCAACTACATTAAGATCTTTAGGTTCTAAACCGTGGAAAGCAGCATATGTACAACCATCAAGAAGACCAACTGATGGAAGATATGGAGACAATCCAAATAGACTACAACATTATTATCAATTTCAAGTTTTAATCAAACCCTCACCAAAAAATATAAAAAAACTTTATTTAAACAGTTTAACAACAATTGGCATTAATTATAGAGACCATGACATTAGATTTGTTGAAGATGATTGGGAAAGTCCAACTCTAGGTGCAGCTGGACTGGGTTGGGAAGTGTGGTGCGATGGAATGGAAATTACACAATTTACTTATTTTCAACAAATGGCTGGATTTGAATGTAAACCAGTTTCAGTTGAGCTTACCTACGGGCTTGAAAGAATTTGCATGTTTACTCAACACAAAAAAAATGTATTTGATCTTTTGTGGAATAACGAAGGAATAAAATATAAAGATGTTTTTTACCAAGCAGAAAAAGAATTTTCAGCATATAATTTTGAACATGCTAATACAGATAACTTATTTAAAATTTTTGACATGGTTGAGTCTGAGGCAAAATCTTTAACAGAAAAAAAAATATCTTTACCAGCATATGATCAATGCCTAAAAGCAAGTCATGTCTTTAATATTTTAGATGCCAGAGGTGTTATAAGCGTTGCCCAAAGAGCAGAATATATTGGAAGAATAAGAGAGATAACCAAAGGTGTTGCTGAGGTTTGGTTGAATAATCAAACAGAATAATGTCTGAATTTTTTTTAGAGATCTTTAGTGAAGAAGTACCTGCAAATTTACAAAAAACAGCTCGTAAAACTCTTTTAGAAAATTTTACTAAATTATTTGAAGAAAAAAAAATTTCTTTTAAAAAAAGCTCATCTTACTCTGTGCCCAATAGATTGATTATTTTTTTTGGTGGTTTGGAAAAAGAAATAATTCAAGATAAAGAAGAAATCAAAGGACCTAGTGTAAATGCTCCAGAAAAAGCTCTTGAAGGTTTTTTAAGATCTAATCAACTTAGCAAAGATCAGATTTTTAAAAAACAAATTGAAAAAGGAGAATTTTATTTTTTTAATAAACCAGAAAAAAAAATAAAAACTTTTGATGTTTTAAAGGAAAATATTGAATTTTTACTTGATAAAATTCAATGGAAAAAATCGATGAGATGGAGCGATTATGAACTTAGCTGGGCAAGACCACTAAAGTCTATAATGGCTATTTTTGATAATAAAACAGTAGTTTTTAAATATCATCATCTTGAAAGTTCAAACAGCACTTATGTAGATAAAGAATTTGAGGATAAAAAGAAGATATTTAAAAATTTCAAAATTTATAAAGATTATTTTAAAAAACTAGGTGTCATAATAGATCATAATCAAAGAAAAGATTTTATTGAAAATGAACTTATAAAGATTTCCAAAAGAAAAAATATTAAAATAGAAATTAATAAAAAACTTTTGCAAGAGGTTACTGATTTGGTGGAACAACCAAACATTCTATCTTGTAAATTTGATAAAAAATTTTTAGATATACCTCAAGAAATATTGATTATTACTATGCAACATCACCAAAAGTATTTTCATACATTTGATAATAAGCGAAATATTACAAATGAATTTTTTGTAGTATCAAATAATAAAGATAAAAAAGGTTATATTAAATCTGGAAATGAGAGAGTTGTAGAGGCAAGACTAAGTGATGCTGCGTTTTTTTGGAAAAAAAATAAAGGACATAATTTAGTTAAGCAAATATCAAAACTTAAAACAATGAAGTACTTTAAAGGACTCGGAACATATTTTAATAAAATTCAGAGAATGAGAAAACTTGGAGGGATGATTTCTGATGAATTATTAATTAGTAAAGACAAGATAGAATTATCAAGCTCAATTTGTAAAGTTGACTTAATATCAGACTTAGTAGGAGAATTTCCAGAACTACAAGGAACTATGGGAGGATATTTTGCAGAAGCTCAAGGATTTGAAAAAGATGTTGCTTTAGCAATAAGCGAGCATTATTTACCAAACGGGTTAGAAAGCAAAGTTCCAAAAAAACCATTCAGCATAGCTTTATCTCTTACTGATAAATTAGATACACTAGTTGGATTTTTTGGAATTAATGAAAAACCTACCAGCTCGAAAGATCCATTTGCTTTGCGAAGGGCTGCACTTGGAATAATTAGATTACTAATTGAAAATAATAAAGAATTTAAATTAGTAGATTTAATTAATTATTCGCTTTTATTATATCAAGAACAAGATTTTAAACTTAAAAATAATTTAGCAAAAAAAGAATTAATTGATTTTTTATTAGATAGATTAAAATATTATATGAAAGAGAAAAATATTAGGTCTGACATCATAAATGCAAGCCTTGATTCATTTGGCATCGATCAGATAAATAAAATTTATAAAAAATCTTTTGCGCTAAATAAAATTATAAATAAAGAAAATGGAATAAATATAATTACTAGTTATAAGCGTATATCTAATATTTTAGAAAATGAATTAAAAGATCAAGAAATAGAGCTTTCAGAATCGACTGATCCTGCCATATTTAAAAATGATTATGAAAAAAATCTATATAAAAAAATTAAAGAATTAAAAAAATATTTTGCAAGAATCAATAAAGATGAAAATTATGATTTAACTTTAAATAATTTAACATCTGCAAAAGGAGTGATATTTGATTTTTTTGATAATATTGTTGTTAATGATGACGATAAAATAATTAGAAAAAATCGATTGGAACTTCTTCAAATGTTATGTAAAACGTTCGAAAATTATATTAATTTTTCAAAAATTGAAAGCGTTTAGTGAACAAACTAATTTTAAATTTTAAATCTAAAAATTCAAAAAAAATAAAAAATCCTAAAAATTTTTTAGGTGGCAAGGGAGCCAACCTTTCTCAGATGGGCAGAATGGGCTTACCAGTTCCACCTGGATTTACAATCTCAACAAAAGTTTGCGATTTATTTTATAAAAATAAAAAAAAACTAAATCCTAAAATTTTAAATGATATTAGAAAAGAATTAAAGCAGCTTGAAAAAGAGTCTGGCAAAAAATTTGGAGATTTAAAAAACCCTTTATTAGTATCAGTAAGATCTGGAGCAAGAGTTTCTATGCCGGGAATGATGGATACAATTCTAAATCTTGGTTTAAATGACAATACTGTTCTAGCTCTAGCAAATAAAACTTCAAACATGAGGTTTGCTAAAGATAGTTATAGAAGATTTATTCAGATGTATAGCAGTGTAGTTATGGGCGTGGATAATTATAATTTTGAAGAATTGATTGAAAATTATAAATTATCAAAAGAAGTATTGCTTGATACTGAGTTAGACGAAAATGATTGGGACGCTTTAATTCAAGATTTTAAAAATGTAGTCAGAACTAAGACAAAAAAAGATTTTCCACAGAATGTTTTTGATCAATTGTACGGTGCTATTAGCGCTGTATTTTTATCATGGGAAAGTCATAGAGCTAAAGTTTATAGAAAATTAAATCAGATACCAGCAGATTGGGGAACTGCAGTTAATGTTCAATCAATGGTATTTGGCAACATGGGAAATGATAGTGCAACTGGTGTTGTATTTACAAGAAATCCTTCAGATGGAAAAAGAGAAATTTACGGAGAGTATTTAATAAATGCACAGGGTGAGGACGTAGTAGCAGGAATTAGAACACCACAAAATATTAGTAAAAAGGCAAGATTAAATTCTGGAGTAAAAGGATTATCATTGGAAGAGTCTATGCCAGAAGTTTTTAAAGAGCTTAAAAAAATCTTACAAACTTTAGAAAGTTATTACAAAGATATGCAAGATGCTGAATTTACTGTAGAAAAAAAAAAGTTATGGATGTTGCAAACAAGGTCTGGAAAAAGAACATCTAAGTCAGCGGTAAAAATAGCAGCTGATATGGTGAAAGAAAAATTAATTTCTAAAAAAGAAGCGATTTTAAAAATTGACCCAAATTCACTAGATACTTTGCTACATCCAACTTTGGATGAAGAAAGTAATATTAAAGTTATTGCAAAAGGTCTTCCCGCTTCTCCAGGAGCAGTAAGTGGAAAAGTTGTTTTTTCATCTAATGAAGCTGAAAGATTAAATGGGATGATGCAAAATACCATTTTAGTTAGAATTGAAACTTCACCAGAAGACATACATGGTATGCATGCAGCAAGAGGAATTTTAACTTCAAGAGGCGGGATGACAAGTCACGCCGCTGTAGTTGCTAGAGGTATGGGTCGACCATGCGTTTCTGGATCAAGTGAAATTGAAATTAACTATGAAAAAAAAATATTTAAAACTTCAAAAGTTGAAGTCAAGGAAGGAGATATAATTACAATTGATGGATCAACTGGTAGAATTATTTTAGGAGAAGTTCCTACCGTTAAACCAGAAATTTCTGGAGATTTTTCAAAACTAATGGGATGGGCAGATAATTACAGAAAACTTAAGGTAAGAACTAACTCTGAAACACCACTTGATACAAAAACAGCAAGAGATTTTGGAGCGGAGGGGATAGGTCTTTGTAGAACAGAGCATATGTTTTTTGATGAGGATAGAATTTTGTCAGTGAGAGAAATGATTTTATCTAAAACAACAGAAGATAGAAGCAGAGCACTTGCAAAACTTTTACCACATCAAAAAAATGATTTTATTGAAATTTTTAAAATTATGAATGGTTTGCCAGTTACTGTAAGATTGCTAGACCCACCATTGCATGAATTTTTACCCAAAAATGAAAAAGAAATAAAAAGCGTATCGGATGCTCTAGAATTGTCTACTAACGAAGTAGAGTCAAGAATTGGAGAATTGCATGAACATAATCCAATGCTCGGTCATAGGGGCTGTAGATTAGGAATTTCTTTTCCAGAAATTTATGAGATGCAATGTAGAGCAATTTTTGAAGCATTAGTCGAATGTAAGAATAAAAAATACAAATCAATAATTCCAGAAATAATGATTCCTCTAGTTTCAACAGAAGCAGAGATCGAAATAATGAAAAATTTAGTAGATCGAGTTGCTAATAAAGTGCAAAAAGAAAATAAAATTAAAATAAACTATTTAGTCGGTACAATGATTGAATTACCTAGAGCAGCTCTTAAAGCAAAAGACATTGCAAAACATGCTGATTTTTTTAGCTTTGGAACAAATGATTTAACGCAGACTACATTTGGAATTAGTAGGGATGATAGTGGAAAATTTTTAAATGACTATATTGAAAATAGAATATTTGATGTTGATCCATTTATTTC
The DNA here is from genome assembly GCA_902607215.1 of uncultured Pelagibacteraceae bacterium. GTDB lineage: Bacteria > Pseudomonadota > Alphaproteobacteria > Pelagibacterales > Pelagibacteraceae > Pelagibacter. The sequence continues at coordinate 41,909 of CACLJJ010000001.1, read as the reverse complement.
TATTGATGAAGGAGTAGGAGATTTAATAGAAATTGCGACATTAAAAGGAAGAAAGCAGAATAAAAAAATTAAATTAGGAATATGTGGTGAGCATGGAGGTGATCCAAAAAGTATAAATTTTTGCTCTAAAATTGGATTGGATTATGTTTCTTGTTCGCCATATAGAGTTCCAGTTGCAAGACTTGCAGCCGCTCAAGCGCAATTAAAAAAATCACTAAATCTCTAACTTTAAATCTAAAGAATTAAAAGAATGAGTTAGAGAACCTATAGAAATTCTTTCAACACCAGTATTAGCAATTTTTTTTACATTTTTTAATGTAATGCCACCTGAGGCTTCTGTTTCATAAAGTTTTTTTGATAGCTTTACACCTTTTTTTAAAATTTTAGTGCTCATATTATCGAATAAAATTCGGTCAAATTTTAAACCAATTATTTTTTTTAATTGACTAAGATTATCTATTTCTACTGTAATTTTTTTACCCCCCTTTTTTTTGATTGCTAAATGAATTAATTTTTTAATATCTGTACTTGCAACATGATTATCTTTTATCAAATATTCATCGCTCAAATTAAATCGTTGATTAGTTCCGCCTCCTAATTTTACAGCATATTTTTGAATTACTCTTAAGTTTGGTATTGTTTTTCTTGTACAACAAATCTTACTCTTTTTTTCTACCTTTTTTACAAACTGATTTGTTGTGGTGGCGATCCCAGATATGTGAGATAAGAAATTTAATGCAACTCTCTCTCCAGTTAATATATATCTTATATTACCCTCTATTATAGCAATTAGATCTCCTTTTTTAATTTTAGATCCTTCTTTTTTTTTTAAATTAATTCTAATTTTTTTGTTTATTAATTTAAATGTTTGTTTAGCAAATTCTAAACCTCCTATTATTCCAGCTTGATTGGAAATTAATTTTACCTTTTTTTTAATATTATCTTTTAAAAGATTCGAGGAAATATCTCCTGATGGATAAAGATCTTCATTTAAAGCTAATTTACAAACACCTTTTATAAAATTTTTACTTAGAATTATTTTTGACACAGATCTTATCTGCCTATTTCTGCCATTCTTTCTACTGATTTTCTAGCTTTCTCAATAGTTTCTTCGCTTATTAAAATTTCATTAGTTTCATTTTCTAGACAGTCTAAAATTTTTGGAAGAGTAATTTTTTTCATGTGTGGGCACAAATTACATGGTCTAATAAATTTTACTTTTGGATTATCAATTTGAACATTGTCACTCATTGAACATTCAGTAACCATCATTACTTTTTCTGGTTGATTATCTCTTACATATTTTATCATTCCACTTGTGGATCCAGCAAAATCACTTGCCTTAATTACATCTGGTGGACATTCTGGATGAGCAATAATTTTAATTCCTGGATTGTTTTTTCTGATTTCATTTATCTCTTGATCATTAAATTGTTCATGCACTTCACATGTGCCTTTCCATGAAATTATTTCAACATCAGTTTGTGAAGCAACGTATTTTGCTAAAAAATGATCAGGTAAAAATATAACTTTTTTAACACCTAATGATTTTACAATTTTTACAGCATTAGCCGATGTACAACATACGTCTGTTTCAGCTTTTACATCAGCTGAAGTATTTACATAAGATACCACAGGTACTCCTGGATATTTCTTTTTTAAATTTCTAACATCCTCTCCATTAATTGAAGACGATAATGAACAACCCGCTTCCATATCCGGAAGCAAAATTTTTTTTTCTGGACTCATTAATTTTGCAGTTTCAGCCATAAAATGCACTCCGCACATAACAATAATATTCGCTTTTGTTTTTGCAGCCTCAACAGCTAACGCGAGTGAATCAGAGGAAAAATCTGAAATTCCATGATAAATTTCTGGAGTCTGATAATTATGCGCAAGTATTACTGCATTCTTCTCTTTTTTAAGTTGATTAATTCGGTAGATATAAGGAGCATGAGCAGACCATTCAATTTCAGGTATGGCTTTAGAAATTTTCTGATAAATTGGCTCTGTCGCTTTTTTTATTTCACTAGTAAATTCCATTGATTAAATCTATCAACTTGAAAGATGCTTGTCATTCACTTATTCTGCCGCATAAACGCGGCCATGCTGAAATTGGTAGACAGGCTTGGTTGAGGGTCAAGTGGAGGTTTCTCTATGAGAGTTCGAGTCTCTCTGGCCGCACCATTTATTTATGTATTTTTTTGAAAAAAAAGTCAAAACATCCTAAACAAAATCCATAACTTTGAGGTCGGCGATTCAAATTTGCCTCCTCACAACCAATTTTCACTTAAAAAGATTAACTAATAGCTTAAAAGAAAAATATACATTTAATTTCATATGTTCTTTTTCAAATTTTTTATAATCATTATCAGAAACTTTTGAATTAAAAAAAAAGTTTTGCACAATATACTTAAAAATAACCAATAACCTATACAAAATAAAATTTAATCTCTTAAACAAATTTGTGTTGCTTAAAAGCATTTTTTTTTCGATTTTATAATAATAATTATATTTTTTATATAGATTTTGATTGTTTAGGTTTACTGGAAATTTAATTGACTGATTTGGTATTTTTTTTGAAACTAAATTTTTATTTTTGGGCAATGGTCTTTCGTGAACTGGTTTAGTAAAATTTTTAATGTTTGATTTATAAACAAGTCTTTCCTGAAAATTTGGATAAAATATGGTTTTTTGTGTAATAGTTTTGTTTTTATGTACTGGAAACCTTCCTAACAAAAATGAATAATATTTTTTTTTAGAAATTTTCGATTTAGAGTAAAAATTTATTTTTTTTAAGATAGATTTATCAAGAATTTCATCAGAGTCTAAGAAAAGAACAAGATCGTTATTTGATAATTTTAAAATTAAATCTTTTAATTTGGAAAAATCTTTTATTTTATTATTTTTAAATTTAAATTTTTTAGGTTGTTTTCTTATTTTGCAATTATATTTTTTGGCAATATTTAAAGTTTGATCAGTACTTCCACCATCAAGAACTAAAATTTCTCTAAAACTTTTTACACTATTTAAACAATCATTTAAATATTTGGCGCTATTAAAAGTTAATATACCAACTGTTGCTTTTATCATATTTTCTAGTTTTATTAATACAGTAATTTAAGTTAAATTAAATCTCTATATGCTATTTTACTTAATATTGGATATGTGTTAACTCAAATATTCTATGAAAGCTAAAAAAAAATTTATCTCAACTATTATTTTGGTAGGTGGCTCAGGATCAAGATTTTCTTCAATTAAAGAACCACCTAAACAGTTATCAAAATTAAACAAGGAATTTATTTTGATACATATATTAAATAGATTTAAGAAATTTGGCTTAAATCATTTTATTTTTCCTCTTGGTTTTAAAAAGAAATATTTTATTAAATTTTTTAATTCAAAAAAAAATATTTCAAAATACAAGTTTAATATTTTAAAAAAAAAATTTAAAAAAAAAGATATATTTTCGGACAAGCTAAATATTTCATTTTTTGATGCTGGAAAAAATACCAGTAAGTTGTCTAGAATTTACAAATCTCTAAATTATTTAATAAGTGATGATTTGCTAGTAGCTTATGGAGATGATTTAGCGAATATTAAATTAAGTCAACTTTTTAAAAAGTTTTATTTGTATAAAAAGAAAAAAGCCATCATTACTATTTTTAAAAAAAAATCTCAGTTTGGACATGTAATAACAGACAAAAGAGGCTCAGTAAGAAAATTTGTAGAAAAACCCCCACATCAATATCCTATCAATATTGGAAATTATTTATTCACCTCAAAACTTATAAAAAAATTTAAAAAATATAAATATGAGCTTGAAGATAATTTCCTTCCAATTTTATCGAAACACAAATTATTGCAAAGTTACGAACACAAAGGTTATTTTTATAGCATCAATGATAAGAAAGAATTAATTATAGCAAAAAAAAAATTAAAAAAAATTAAATGAAAAAAAATATACTTATTACTGGTGGTTTAGGATTATTAGGAAAACATTTAGCAAAATTTTTAAGCAAAAAAAAATACAATATATTTGTATTAGATAAATCAAAAAATAAAAAAAGAAATAAATTAATTAGTAAAAATGTTGCAAGTTTTGTTTATGGAAATTTTCAAAATAAACCATTATTAAAAAAAATTATTAAAAATAAAAAAATTAATATTATTTTTCATACAGGCGCAACAACTCAAGTTCTTGAAGGACTTAGAAATCCATATGGCACTTATAAAAATAATATTATGGGCACCATTAATATATTGGAGTGTATAAGGGAAATAGACCCATCAATTCTTTTTCTTTATAGTTCATCTGATAAAGCTTACGGTGAGATTAAACATAGAAATTATCTTGAGAATGACAATTTATCATCAATATATCCTTATGATTTATCCAAAACATGTTCGGACTTAATTTGTCAATCTTACTTTACAGTTTATAAATTAAATATTGGAATAGTAAGATGTGGAAATCTATTTGGTCCTGGAGATTTTAATTTAAATAGAATAATTCCAGAAACAATTATTTCACTAATCAATAACAAAAAAATAAAAATAAGATCTTCAGGAAAATTGGTGAGAGATTATTTATATGTAGATGATGCTGTTAATGCTTATTATATGATTATGAAAGCTTTAGAAAAATACAAAAATAAAAAATTATTAATTTATAATGTTGGATCAAAATATAACTTATCAGTTTTAAAATTAGTTAATTTAATTTTAGATTTAATGAAAAAAAAACATTTAACACCCATTATTATGAATAAATCAAAGCAAGAAATTAATTTTCAAAAATTAAATGATAATAAAATTAAAAGAGATTTAGGTTGGAAACAAAAAATATCTTTAAAAAGTGGTTTATTTAAAACAATTAGATGGTATCAAGATAATTATAGATTATTTAAAAAATAATTTACTAATTTTTCATCCAGCTAGGTTTTATAATTTTTATTTTAGAAGAACCACACGTATATTCTTTTGAAAAATCAATACTATCATTTTTAAATTTAATTAATCCAAAAGGATAATTATTATTAATTAAAATTTTACCAACATTTTCATCATTAATATAAATATTTTCATCAACTTGAATTTTTCCCTCAATAATTTGTATAGGAAATATTCTTTTTGTCAGTTTATTTCTAAGCTTAATTCTTGCTGTATTTTCTTGCCCGACATAACATCCTTTTTTAAAATCAATGCCATTCAGTTCATCAAAATTACATTCAATTCCAAAAACTTTATTTTGTAATTTATTTGTATTGAGTTGAGGGATTCCTAACTTATGACTGAAATTATAATATTCATCGCTTTTAGATGATTTTAATTCAAGTTTTTTTACTGATAAATAAAGTTTTTCTAAATTAATAACTAATCTTCCACCTAATTCTGTATCTCTAGGATCTAAAACTATAGGATCTTCTCTATATTTAATTGTAAATCCAACCTCATCTCTAGCATTTGTGATAGATAAAAATTTTTCTTTGCTAATTACAGCTACAACAAATTCATTGCTCAAGTTTAGAATTTCAACCTTAGATCTTAATTTATATAAATTTAAATGTTCGTATAATTGATCAATCCGTTTTTTATCACAATCTATAAAATAACCTTTTTTATGTTTTAATATTATAAAATCAAAAAGGTATTTTCCTTGAGGAGTAAGCAAAGAAGCATAACAACTAAAATTATCAGATACCTTGTAGACATCATTAGAAATGATATTTTGAAGAAATTCTTTAACATCATCGCCTTGAACATAAAGTAACCCTCTGTCTTCAAGTATGTATATTTTATTTTTATTCATAATTGATTGTTGATAATTTATAATATAATTACTTTTCTAATAAATGTTAGACCTTATAATTAAAAATGGATCATGTTTTATTGATGGAAATCTGCAAAAAAAAGATATTGGTATAATAGATGGCAAAATATCTAAGATTGAAGAATCTATTAAAGAAACATCAAAAGACATTCATGACTGCGAAAACTTAGTAGTTTTACCAGGGTGTATTGATACTCAGGTTCATTTTAGAGAACCAGGCTCTACTGACGCAGAAGACCTAAACTCAGGTAGCAAAGCGGCAATTATAGGAGGTATAACGGGTGTTTTTGAAATGCCCAATACAAATCCTCCAACAGCAAATAAAAAGGAATTTCAAAATAAATTAAATTTAGCAAAAAATAGAATGTATTGTAACTACGCATTCTATTTTGGAGCAACAACATCTAATCTTTCAGAATTATCTCAATTGAATAATTTAGAAGGTTGCTGTGGCGTGAAATTATTTGCAGGATCATCAACTGGAAATTTATTAGTCGATAAGGAGCAAGATATAGAAAAAGTATTTAAGCATACTTCAAAAATTGTGTCAGTTCACTCTGAGGATGAGGCAATTTTAAATCAAAGGAAAAAATTAAGAGAAAAGGGAAATGTTTTAAGTCATCCGATTTGGAGAAATGAGGAATGTGCAATTTCATCTACAAGAAAAATAGTTAAGATTGCAATAAGATTAAATAAAAAAGCGCACATCCTCCATGTTAGCACCAAAGAAGAAGTAGACTTCTTGTCTCAAAATAAGGGTAATATTACATTTGAAATTACACCTCAGCACCTAACACTGTATGCACCAGATTGTTATAATAAGCTTGGAACGTACGCTCAAATGAATCCACCAATTAGAGACAAAACTCATTATGATAGATTATGGTACGCAATAAAAAATAATTACAATGACACAATAGGTTCTGACCACGCACCACATTTAAAAGAAAACAAGGAAAAGGAATACCCAGATTCACCATCTGGTATGCCTGGAGTCCAAACATTGTTACCGGTTATGTTAAATTATGTTAATGACGGAAAATTAAAAATAGAACAGCTAGTAAAATTTTTATGTGAAAATCCTGTTAATATTTTTGGAATTAAAAATAAAGGTTATATCAAAGAAGGTTTTGATGCCGATCTAACTATAGTTAATTTAAACAAAAAAATTGAAATTAAAAATGAAAATATAGAAAGCAAATGTAAATGGTCACCATTTAATGGGCAGATTTTTAAAGGAACACCAGTTTCAACAATAATTAATGGTAAAATTAAAATGAAAGATGGAAAGATATTGGGAGAACCCGAGGGTCAACCAATAATTTTTTAAATGACTTTTGAAGAATAACTATTTACCAAAACTACGCCAATAACAATTAGAAATAATCCCAGAATTGCTTGCCAACTTAGAGTTTGTTTAAAAAAAATATAACCAAGTATTGCAATTGTAAATACCCCGAGTCCACTCCACGTTGCATAAACAATAGCTATCGGAAGTTTGTTTACTACAAATGTAAGTAAATAAAATGCAGATAAATAACAAACTGCAAGTATTGATGTAGGGGTTAATTTAGTAAAATTTTGTGTTACTGGAAGCAACATAGTTCCGGCTACTTCGCAAAAAATAGCACCTATTAAAAAAAAATATGTTTTTATCATTATTTTAAAATACCATTCTCAATTAGATTTTGTTTTATCTCATCTAAAATTGCAGGATCATCAATCGTTGCTGGCATTTTATATTCTTCTTTATCAGCTATTTTTCTAACGGTTCCTCTTAGAATTTTTCCCGATCTTGTTTTTGGCAATCTTTTTACAACAATCGCAGTTTTAAAGGCTGCAACTGGACCTACTTTATCTCTAACCATTTGAATACATTCTTTAGATATTGTTTCATTGTCCTTTTTAACACCAGTTTTAAGTGCGATTAGACCAATCGGCAATTGTCCTTTTAATTTATCTGCAATACCAATAACAGCACATTCAGCGACTGACTGATGCTCTGACAAAACTTCTTCAAGAGCTCCCGTTGACAATCTGTGTCCAGCAACATTTATTATATCATCTGTTCTAGACATAATCCAAATATAACCATCATCATCAATGTGGCCTGCATCATAGGTTTGATAATAACCTTCATAGTTTGACATATAGGTTTTTTTGTACCTTTCATCTGCATTCCATAAGGTTGGAAAAGTTCCAGGAGGTAAAGGAAGTTTGACTACAATATCTCCCATTTCATTTGGTTTAGCCAAAGTTTGATCTGGTTTAATAATTTTTACGTCATATCCTGGAACAGCTTTACATGCTGATCCATATTTGGTTTTCATCATTTCTATTCCTGTACAATTAGAACTAATTGCCCAGCTAGTTTCAGTTTGCCACCAATGATCAATTACGGGAACTTTTAATAAAGATTCTGCCCACTTAATGGTATCTGGGTCTGCTCTCTCTCCTGCAAGAAATAACGACACAAAGCTACCTAGATCATATTTTGAAAAAAATTTACCTTCTGGGTCTTCTTTTTTTATAGCTCTAAAAGCTGTTGGAGCAGTAAAAAGAGACTTAACTTTATAGTCTGAAATTATTTTCCAGAATGCACCTGCATCAGGTGTTCCAACAGGTTTTCCTTCAAATAAGACTGTAGTGCATCCTTTGAACAATGGAGCATAAACAATATAAGAGTGACCAACTATCCAACCAATATCACTTGCAGACCACCAAACATCATCTATGTCAATGTTATAAATATTTTTCATGGTCCATTTAAGAGCAACTATGTGACCACCTATATCTCTTACAATACCCTTGGGAACACCAGTGGTACCCGAAGTGTATAAAATGTATGCAAAATCATTTGCATTCATTTCTACACAGTCAACATTTTGAGCATTTGATAAAGACTCATTCCAATCAATCTCTTTTGGAGCATTAAGCTTTACCTCATGATTTGCTCTTTGAAAAAGTATAACCTTATCTGGTTTATGAGACGCTAACTCAAGAGCTTTGTCTACTAATGGTTTGTATTCAACAGTTTTTCCAGGTTCAAAACCACATGAAGCAGTTATTAAAAGTTTTGATTTACTATCATCAATTCTGCTAGCAAGCTCATTAGAGGCAAATCCACCAAATACCACAGAGTGAATAGCACCAATCCTTCCACATGCAAGCATCGCAACTACTGCCTCAGGTATCATTGGCATGTAAATTATAACTCTGTCACCTTTATTAATGCCTTGACTCTTTAAAGCCCCAGCAAACTTGGATACTTTTTCTTTTAGTTCTTTGTAAGTAAATTTTTTCTTGTTACTCGTGATAGGACTATCATATATTAGAGCAATTTTATCACCTCTACCCTCATCTATATGAAGGTCCAAGGCATTATAGCAAGTATTTGTGATACCATTGCTGAACCATTTGTAAAATGGTGCCTTATCTTTATTTAATATTTGTGTTGGTTTTTTAAACCAGAAAATGTCATCAGATATTTTTTGCCAAAATTCTTCAGGTTTTTTAATAGATTCGTTGTAAATTTTATCAAAATCTTTTTTCATTAATCTGCTCGATTTTTTTACTTTTTTTGACTCTCCAGTTGTATTAAATTTCAAAAAGTTAGTAAAATCAATACTTATTAACCAGAAAAAAGTCTTCAATAAACCAACTATATTTGGTAGTTAAAGCCCTTAACTAGGCAGTAGAATATATACTGTGGAAGTTTATGTAAACTTAAAAATTAAAAACTAACTATAGAGGGAGTTTTTTTATGAAGACATTAAAAACATTAGCTTTAACTTTATTTGCTCTTGTTGGGGCAACTACAGCAGCTAATGCAGCAACAGCCTTTTTAGCTACGGATGATTTTGTTGGTATTTCATTCTGGTTAATATCAATGGGTATGTTGGCAGCTACAGCATTTTTCTTTATGGAACAAGCCAATGTTGGTGTTCAGTGGAGAAAATCAGTAAACGTAGCTGGTTTAGTAACTGGTATTGCATTTATCCATTACATATATATGAGAAACGTTTGGGTCGAAACAGGGGATACCCCAACTGTTTACAGATACATTGATTGGTTAATAACAGTGCCACTTCAGTTAATAGAATTTTATTTGATTCTAGCTGCAGTTAAGAAAGTTCCAACTGGAATATTCTGGAGACTCTTAATTGGTTCTTTAGTAATGTTAGTGGGTGGATTTTGTGGAGAAGCTGGATTTATTCCACCTATGCTTGGTTTTATTATAGGTATGGCTGGATGGGTTTACATTCTTTATGAAATTTTTTCAGGTGAAGCAGGAAAAGCAGTTTCAAGATCTGGAAACAAATCACTTGGAACAGCATTTGGCGCTTTAAGAATGATCGTTACTGTTGGTTGGGCAATTTATCCATTAGGTTATATATTTGGATATCTAACAGGTGGAGTAGACTCTAATTCACTTAACGTGATTTATAACTTAGCAGACTTTATTAATAAGATCGCATTTGGTGTTATAATTTGGTCTTGTGCAGTTGCAAACTCTAGAGGAAAATAATTATATCCCAGAGTTAGAAACTATTATAAATAGGGCAAGCATTAAGTTACTTGCCCTATTTTTTTTTATACCTATATAAGCTTAATGACAAAAATTACATACATAGAACACAATAAAAAATCACACACTGTTGAAGTTGCAAAAGGCTTAACAGTCATGGAGGGAGCTGTAGAAAACAATATTCCAGGAATTGATGCTGATTGTGGAGGTGGTATGGCGTGTGCTACTTGCCATGTTTATGTCAAAGAAGAATGGTTTAATAAAGTAAATAAAAAATCAGAAGGAGAAGATGATATGCTTGATCAAGCTTATGAACCAAATAAATACAGCAGGTTAAGTTGTCAAATTTCAGTAACTGATGATATTGATGGATTAATTGTAAACTTGCCAGAAAAACAATGATTAAAACTGATGCATTAATAATTGGAGCAGGTCCAGCAGGGTTATTTACAGCTCACCAATTAAAATTGATTGGATTGGATTGTGAGATAGTTGATAATCTTGATAAGATTGGTGGTCAATGCATAGAGCTTTATCCAGACAAACCAATTTATGATATTCCAGCAGTATCCGAGTGTACTGGCGAGGAATTAGCTAAAAATTTAATTGATCAATTAAAACCTTTTAACATTAAATTTCATTTAAACGAGAGAGTAGATGAAGTAAAAAATAATAATGGAAATTGGGAAGTTAAAACAAATAAAGGAACAAAATTTAGCACTCCAAACATAATTATAGCTGGTGGAGTTGGCTCATTTGAGCCGAGAAAATTTTTTTCAAAAGAATGTGAAAAATTTGAAAATAAATCAATATTTTATTCCATAAAAGATAAAACAATTTTTAAAGGCAAAACAGTTTCAATTTTTGGCGGTGGAGACAGCGCATTAGATTGGGCGATAGAATTATCAAAAAATTCAAAAATAAACTTGATTCATAGAAGAGATGAATTCAAAGGAGCACAATCTACTGTAGAAAAAGTTCAAGAGCTAGCAAAAGAAGGTAAAATTAATCTACTTACTAAATACCAATTAAAAGACGCCAAAGGATCAAATAGCCTCGAAAGCATTGACATTCTACATGATAACAAAGAAGTAAAAAATTTAAAAACTGATTTTGTCTTAGGTTTTTTTGGTTTGATAATGCAACTTGGTCCAATAGCTAATTGGGGGCTTAATTTAGATAAAAAAAAAATAAATGTTGATACAGAAAAATTTGAGACCAATCAAAAAGGAATTTATGCTGTTGGAGATATCTGCAATTATCCTGGAAAATTAAAATTAATTTTATCAGGATTTCATGAGGGTGCATTGGCTGCTAGAGCCTGTTTTAAATTAGCACGACCTAATGAAAAATATCGATTTGAATTTACAACAACATCTAAAAACGTAAAAAAAAGGCTAGGGATTAAGAGTGATTGAACTTCTTACGGCAGACACACCAAACGGTAAAAAAATTTCAATTATGCTTGAGGAGATTGGCTTTGAATACAAAGTTACCAAAATAAATATTAATCCTGGAGGAAATTTTTCAAAGGGCGAACAATTTGAATCAGAATTTAGAAAAATTAGTCCTTTTAGTAAAATTCCAGTAATTATTGATCATGACAATAATAAAGAAGCTGTTTTTGAATCTGGAGCTATCCTTATGTATCTTGGGGAAAAAAGTAATAAATTTTATGAACAAAAAAATAGAACAAAAATTAACCAATGGTTAATGGCTCAAATGGGCTATGTTGGCCCAATGTTAGGGCAACACCATCAATTTCATCGTTATAATTCTGGAAAGGATAAATGGGGTGAAGAAAGATATTTTAAAATAACCAAAACTATATATGGTGATTTAGATCAAAGATTAGACCAATCAAAATATCTTGCTGGAGATAATTACTCAATTGCCGATGTAGCAACTTTTCCCTGGATTGCAAGACATGATTGGCACGATATTGGTATTAAAAATTATAAAAATTTGACTAGATGGTATCTAGAAATTTCAAAAAGAAAAGCTGTGATTAAAGGATATGATTTTATGAATCGTGGAGAGGTTATTCCTAAACCTTAATTGTCAGCGTAAACTTTTTCGTCTTTTTCATGTTTTTCTTGAGCAGCAATACACAAAGTAGCCACTGGTCTTGCCATTAATCTTTTAAGACCAATTGGCTCAGCAGTCTCCTCACAAAAACCATAAGTTCCATTCTTAATTCTATTTAGTGCAGCATCAATTTTTGAAATTAATTTGATTTGTCTGTTGATGGCTCTCATTTCAACATTTTTTTCTGTGTATGAGCTTGCTTGATCGACAATATCTGCAGAAGTGCTATTGTCATCTAATGAGTTATTATAAAGTGCTTCATTATTTGTTCTAACTAAATCTTTTTTCCATTCCAAAAGTTTATTTCTAAAATAAACTTTATGCTTTTCAGACATATACTTTTCCGATTCTTTTGGAATATAAATTTTTGATATCTTGACCATTTTCTATCGTTTTAAGCGACCGGATTATATTCAGCAAATAGATAGTGTCAAGTAAGGTTTAATTGTATAAATTCAATTAAATGGTTATTTATAAAAAAAAAATTAATAGTTTATTTTATATTTTTTTAACAATTCATTTATTTTTATGGACAGCGATTCCATCATTAACAAATAAAAATTTACCTTTAGATACCATCGAGGCATTAGCCTGGGGTAGTAATCTTGATTGGGGATTTAATAAACATCCACCAATGAGCGCATTTATTGTTGAGATTTTTTATCAAATTTTTGGTTCACAAGACTGGGCTTACTATTTATTAAGCCAAATATTTGTAATTATTTCTTTTTTTGTAGTTTTTAAACTTTCAGAAGAATTTTTTGAAAATAAAATTTTTCACTTAATTTCTATACTGTTGTTGGAAGGAATTTACTTTTTTAACTTCATTACCCCAGAATTTAACGTAAATGTTTGTTTAATGCCTTTTTGGGCATTAACAGTTTTATATCTTTGGAAAGGCTTTAAAGATAATAAAATTTTAGATTGGTTGCTGGTTGGTTTATTTGCTGGATTTGGGTTTTTATCAAAATACTTATTTATTTATCTAGGTATAGCGATGGATTTATTTTTAGTTTATATGTTTTTTAAAAAAAAAGCTCATTATAAATCTATTATATCTCTAGTTCCTTTTTTAATAGTTTTGCTTCCACATCTAATTTGGCTAACTGAAAATGATTATATAACAATTACTTATGGTCTTCATAGAACAGGCGGCGGAGAGCAGAACTTAGTAGATCACATTGTTCATCCATTAATCTTTTTGGGTAAACAAATTGGAATATTGACACCTTTCTTTTTAATGCTTTTATTATTAATTTCTAAATTAAAAACTAAACTTAATTTTAAAGATGATAAATTGTTATTTTTATTAGCAATAAACATTCTTCCAATAGCTTTAGTGTTTTTAACTTCTATGATTATGGGAGTTAAAATTAGAACAATGTGGATGACTCCTTTTTACCTATTTATCGGAACTTTATTAATTTATATTTTTCAAAAACAAATAAACTTAAAAAAAATTAAAAATTTTTATATTGCTTTCATTTTTTTATTTTTAATCTCACCAATTATTTATGCATATATTTCAATCAGTCAAACAGATAAAAGAACAGACTATCATGGAAAAGAGATTGCAGAGAAAGTTCAAAAAAAATGGGATTCGGGATTTAATGAACCAATTAATGTTGTTTTAGGAAATGAATGGAATGCTGGAAATTTATCGTATCACTTAAAATCTAGACCAGCTTGGGAGGGAGAGCTGGATAAAAGCAAACTGGATAGCTATAACATGTTTATTTGTATAGATAATATTTGTGTAGGAAATAAATGAATAATTTTTTTAATGATAAAGTAAAAAAAATACTATTTATAGTTTTAATTGTTTTGGTTATTGAACTTTCAGGACATGGTATATTTGCTTCCTTAGTAAGATTTTTTAATTCATTAAATTAGATTTATGAAAATAAAAATATTAATACCCATCTATAATGATTGGCGATCAGTTTTTGAACTTCTAAAAAATATTGATCAACAAATCAATGATCTTAATGACGAAGTATCAGTATTAATTGTTAATGATGGCTCAAATGAAGAAAAAGAGGAAGAAAATTTTGAATTTAAAAATATTAAATCGATCAAAATAATAAATATGAAAGAAAACAAAGGACATGCACGATGCAATGCCGTTGGTTTAAAATATATATTTGAAAAAGAAGATTTTGATTATGTTATTCCAATGGATGGAGATGGGGAAGATAGACCCGAAGAAATAAAATTATTAATAGAAAAATCTAAAGATTATCCCGATCATGTAATCACAGCTAATAGAATAAAAAGATCAGAAGGTTTGTTATTTAAACTTTGCTATGAGGTGCACAAGCTTTTAATTTTAATTTTTACAGGACAAAATATAAAGTTTGGTAATTTTACTTTACTACCAAAATCAATTGTTGAAAAAATGATTATTGAAAAAGCAACCTGGAATAGTTTTTCTGGCTCATTATGCAAAGTATCAAAAGATAGAAAATCAACTCCTTCTATTCGTGGAGCTAGATATTTTGGTCCATCAAAAATGAGTTTTTCAAATTTAATTCAACACTCATTATCAATAATTTCTGTTTTTAAATTTATTTGGCTAGCAAGATCTATGATATTTTTGTTAGTTTATTGTTATTTTATTTTAAATTTTATTTCTATAATCACTTTAATACCAGTAGTTGTAATAGTTGTTTTAAATGCGGTGATTTTTACTCTTTCTGCAAGAGAAAACTTAGATGAGTACAAAAATTCATTATCAAATATTTCCAATATTGATACCATTAAAGGAAGAAAGATTTAATTAATTTTTATGTATTTTATTAATCCTTTTAAAGCTTTAAGACCAACTAAAGAAAATGCATCTAGAGTAGCTGTTGCAAGCACAGATCATTTAACAGAAGAAGGAAAAATAAATCATTTAAAAAAAAATCCCTGGAGTTATTTAAATGTTTTTAATGCTGAAAATGATTCAAAATCAAAAGAACAATTTGAATTGATGAAAAAAAAATCCATATTAAAAAAAGAAGAAGAAACTTGTTTTTATACTTATAAAATATCTGATAAAAATCACGAACAGATTGGAATAATTGGAACCGCAAAATTATCTACTTATGATAACTTGCACATTCGCGGTCATGAAGAGATTTTCTTAGAGCGTGCTCAAAAAAGACTTAAACAGATGGATAATTTAAATGCACAGATAGGTCCTATTTATACAATTTATCCTGATAATGAACAGCTCAACGAATTATTAAAAAAAGAAATTTTATCAAAACCAATATACTCATTTGATGCTTTAGATAAATGCAAACATGAAATTTGGGTTATAAATGAAGAGCAAAAAATTAAAAAAATTTGTAATTTGTTTAATTCTATAAACCGTATTTATATTGCTGATGGACATCACAGAATGGAAGCTTTATCTAAACTAACAGAATTTAAAAAACACAAAAATCCAAATCATATAGGAGATGAACCTTATAATTATTTTATGGTTGCTATATTTCCTCAAAGTCAAGTAAGATTACTTGATTACAATAGATTAATAAAAGATTTGTATGGTTATTCTCCAAAAGATTTAATCAAACAAATTAAAAAGAAATTTAAAGTTGAAAAACAAAATTCTTCTTACAAACCAAAAAAACCTCAAACATTTGGAATGTACTTAGATAAACAATGGTATTCTTTAGAATTGAAAGAACTACCTGAACAAAATCTATTTCATATTATTAATTTAGATATTAATTTGTTGCATTATTATTTATTAGAACCAATTTTAGGTATTGGTGATCCTAGGTACGATAATAGAATAGATTTTTTAGCCGGATTTCATGGATTAAAAGCGATTGAAAATAAAGTAAATTCGAACAAAGCCAAAATTGGTTTTGCTTTGTTTGCTACACAGGTTCAAAATGTAATAAGTTTTGCAGATAAAAAATTAAATATGCCACCAAAATCGACTTGGTTTGATCCGAAACCTTTGGATGGATTAATTGCCTATGATTTTGAATAAATTTTTTTTAGTTATAAAAAATATATATAAAAAAAATAGTGATAATCTTTTTTAAAAAGAAATATATCTACACGAATTATTTTTATGGAAAAACCAAGTATAAAACCTCAAAATCCAAATTTTTCAAGCGGCCCATGCTCTAAACGTCCGGGATGGAGTATTGACGTTTTAAAAAACACACCAATAGGAAGATCCCACAGACATAAAGTATGTAAAGACAAGTTAAATGAAGCAATAATTAAATCTAAAAAAATTCTGCAATTACCAGATTCTTACCTTGTAGGCATAATGACAGGCTCAAACACTGGTGCTTTGGAATCTGCTATGTGGTCTCTTTTAGGCTGTAAAGGAGTTGATGTTCTGGCCTGGGAAAATTTTGGAAAAGATTGGGTAATAGACATACTTGAACAATTAAAAATAAAAGATGTAAACAGTCACGTAACTGATTACGGCATTCTTCCTGATTTAACTAAAGTAAATTTTAAAAATGATGTAATATTTACATGGAATGGAACAACTGCTGGCGTCAGAATTCCAAATGGTGATTGGATACCTGATGACAGAGAAGGTTTAACAATTTGTGACGCAACATCAGGTATTTTTGCTATGGATATAGATTGTAGTAAGCTTGATGTCATAACATGGTCTTGGCAAAAAGTTTTGGGGGCAGAAGCCGCGCATGGAATGATAGCATTATCTCCACGTGCAGTTCAAAGACTTGAAACTTATGTTCCTTCTTGGCCAATTCCAAAATTATTTAGATTAGCAAGCAAAAAAAAATTAATAAAAGGTATCTTCGAAGGAGGCACTATTAACACTCCTTCAATGATTTGTGTTGAAGATGTGTTAGATGCTTTAAACTGGGTAGAATCAATAGGTGGCACAAAGGAATTAGTAAAAATTTCTAATGAGAATTTAAAAATTGTAGAAGATTGGATTAATAAGAGTGATTGTTTTAAATTTATGTGTGAAGATAAAAAAATAAGATCTGCAACAAGTATTACTGTTTTAATTAAAGATGAATGGTTTACAAAGTTTAATGAAGAAGAGCAAAGAGGAGTATTAAAAAAATTATTTTCACTTCTAGAAAAAGAAGGAGTAGCTAATGATATTAACGGTTATCCTAAAGCACCCCCTAGTATAAGAATATGGGGTGGATCAACTGTACAAAATAGTGACATCAAAGCACTATTACCTTGGATAGACTGGGCATATAATTCAATAAAAAATAATGCCTAAAGTTTTAATTTCAGACGCAATGAGCAATGTTGCTCAAAAAATTTTTGAGAAAAATAATATTTCTGTTGATGTAAAAACCGGTTTATCAGAAGAAGAGATTATTAAAATTATTCCAGAGTACGATGGAATGGTAGTTAGATCAGCCACAAAAGTAACTAAAAAAATAATTGAAGTTGCAAAAAATTTAAAAGTAATAGGTAGAGCTGGCGCTGGTGTAGACAATATAGATGTATCAACAGCTAAAGAAAAAAATATGATTGTTATGAACACTCCTGGTGGAAATGCCAATGCAACAGCAGAACATGCGTTTGCATTAATAATGTCGGTGCTAAGAAAAATTCCTTTTGCTAATGACACAACTCACAAAGGTCAATGGGAGAAAAAAAATATTAAAGGTGCCGAACTTTCAAAAAAAACATTAGGTATAGTTGGTTTTGGAAATGTAGGTGTGAGACTAAGCAACCTAGTTAAAGGTTTTGATATGAAAATATTGGTTAATTCAAAATCACTAGAATCTAGAAAAAAAGACTATCCACATGTAGAAAATGTAAGCTTTGACGAATTGATAAGTAAAAGCGATATCATAAGTTTTCATTGTAAGTCTCTTAAAGACGGAAAACCAATGATTACTAAAGAGCACTATAAAAAAATGAAACCTAGAACTTATATAATTAATGCCGCTAGAGGTAACATTGTTGATGAAAAAGATTTAAATGATGCGCTAAATGAAAATCTAATTGCTGGAGCTGCAGTAGATGTTTTTTCAAAAGAACCAGCTAAAGAAAATGTTTTATTTAACAATCCAAAAGTAATTTTAACTCCTCACATAGCAGCATCCACAACAGAAGCTTCAATAGTTGTAGCCGAAATGGTAGCAAATCAAATATCGAATTTTTTATTAAAAGGTCTTAAGATTAACACTGTATAGTGAAGAATTTCCTAACAATAATTTTTATTTCTTTATTATTTTTTAACCCACATGCTGTTGCGAAAAAATTCAAAGATATTAAAGGGTTTAAAAAACAATATCTCTCTACACCTGTTGGTAAAGTAAATAGAATTATCCAAGTAAAAAAAATAGATGGTTATCCAGTTTATGAGGGAGATACAAGTATTCAAGTAACAGTTAATAGAGAAGATGCTGGATGTGATGAAGGAAATTCAAAAAATAAATGGTGCGATGGTAAAGGAAATCGAAGTAGACAAGAGATTAGCTTGGGCAACATGAAACTAAAAAATAAAGAATACATTTATGAATATGCAATATATTTTGATGAAAGTTATGAAAGTTTAGAAAAAAATGCCAATGTAATAATTGGCCAAATGCATTCAGGAAAAAAACCGAAAGGTTGTAATAGTTGTTGTCATTTTTGGTCTATAGATAAAAAATACAAAGGCGAAAACCATTACATGTGGAATAGTAAGGCAGCTTATTCAGCTGATCCAGTGATAATTGGTAAAATAGAAGATCTTAAAGGTAAATGGACGCATATTAAGTTTCATGTGTTATGGAAATTAGACGAAACTGGAAGATTTATTATTTACAAAAATAATAAAAAAATAGCTGATCTAAAAAATATAAAAACTCTTGCTGACACTTGTACAGGTGGTTATTTTAAAATGGGTATTTATAGATGGGGAACAATTGGTTATTGGAATTCTGATTGGGAAAGTCTTCTAGATCAAAGAATTTATTTAGACAGTATAGTGTTTAGGAAACCTAAAAAAGAAGAGCGATTTAATTAGTTTTTTATCGTTGGCAAAGAATAAAAATCAGCTGTGTCTATTTTAGAATAATGTTGTCTTCTTGAGTTCCATTTTTTGTGAACACCGGCACTTGCAAGACTTAAAGTTGATCTTCCGTATTTATAATTAGTATTATCAATAGATTTCATTAAGCTATTTATTTTTTCATCTCTTTCGGAAGAAAATAAATTTTTTCCATTATTTGAATCGGATAAATGAGATAGCATCACACCAGCTTTTTGATATCGATAACCATTTTTAAAAATAGTTTCTAAACCAGAAACAGCAGTCTTTACAATTTCAATACTATTATTGGTAGCCATTGGTAAATCTATTGTTTTTGAGTTGGAATAAAAACCATAACGATTTTGAAAAGGATTTGTTCTAATAAAAACAGTTATTGATTTTGCAACTAGAGACTCGGATCTAATTTTTTCAGAAGCATTTAATGAATAACCTGCAATTGCTTCTTTTAATTCTTGAAAACTTTCTGCTCTTTTTCCAAATGAACGTGATACAACACAACTTTTTCTTTTTGTATTTATTTTTTCTAAATCAATACAAGGTATACCTCTGAGTTCCATCGCTGTTCTAGAGCCTAAAACATTAGAATTTTTTTTAATCCATGTATTAGATTTATTTTTTAATTGTTTCGCATTATAAATTCCATTGTTATGATAAAATTTTGTTAACTGTTTACCAACTCCCCACACGTCATTAATTTCTACTTTTTCTAATATTGGATCAATATTTTCAACTCCTATTAAACTAACAAGACCAGATTGTTTTTTTTTAGCAATATGATTTGCAACTTTACTTAGAGTTTTAGTTTTCGCGATACCTATACTTGTTGGTATACCAGTCCATTGTAACACTACGTTTCTGATTTCTTTTCCAACATCTTCTATTTCATTATCAGAATAATTTGATAAATCTAAAAAAGCTTCATCAATTGAATAAATCTCTATATCACAATTGAAACGTTTTAGAGTTCTCATCACTCTCCTTGATAAATCTCCATACAAAGCATAGTTTGATGAAAATACTTGAACATCATTTTTTACAATAATATCTTTTTCTTTGAAATAAGGCTCACCCATTTTAATTCCCAAAGCTTTTGCTTCATTGGATCTTGAGATAATACAGCCATCATTGTTTGATAAAACAACAACAGGTTTTCTTCTTATTTTAGGATTGAACAGTCTTTCACAAGAAACGTAAAAAGAATTACAGTCAACTAGAGCTATTTTTTTAGTATACTGAGTGGATGACATAAGTTACAACTCCCCAAATAAAAATATCGTCTTCTTCATTGATTAAAATTCTATCTTCAAAGTTTTTGGATCCTGATGTTAAAAATTGTTTATTTCCCTCTTTAACAAAACTTTTAACAACTAATTCATCATGAATATTTGCTATTACTGTTGAAAAATTTCTAGGTTTTAAACTTTTATCAACAACCAATATATCCCCATCGTTAACCCCAACATCAGTCATTGATTTACCCTGAACTCTGATTACAAAAGTAGCGGGAACATTTTTTATTAAATGCAAATTTAAATCTATATCTTCTTCTATGTAGTCAGTTGCAGGTGATGGAAAACCCGCTCCAGCTTTGTGTAAATAAAATGGTACAGTTAGCTTCATAATTGTTCTTGTTTTGTTCTAATTAATACATGAGTTTTTTAATATAGTCAAATAGGTTGTATTTTGAGTCTGTAAGTGAATCGAAAGTGAATCAAAACATGAACATACAGAGCTATATTTGGTTATATTGTGGATAACTATTGCCATAAGTAGTTTTTAAAATAAAAATGAAAAAGCTAAATACATGATGTATTTAAACAGGGTTGAAAAATAATGAAAAAAAAACTTACATGTCATTGCGGAAGTGTTGAGCTTGAAGCAAATATTCCTGATGAGGGATTTAAGAAATTAATGAGATGTAATTGTTCTTTATGTAAAAGAAAGGGAGCAATTATGTCGCCAATACCAAGCACAGATCTGAAGGTTATAAAAGGAAAAGAGCATTTAAAGATGTATCAATACCATACAAAAGTAGCAGAACACTACTTTTGTACTAATTGTGGAATTTATACACATCATAAAATGCGTAGCAATCCAAGCATGTATGGAATAAATGTTGCTTGTGTGGAGGAAATAAATCCTTTTGAATTAGAAAATGTAGCTGTAAATGATGGAATAAATCATCCACTAGATCAAAAAAAATAATTCACAAGTAATGATATTAAATAACAAGCATCAAATTATAAATATAAAATTTAAAAAATGAAAAAGTTATTAATTATTTTTAGTTTAATAATTGTTTTACAAACAAATTCTTTAGCTGCCAATTTATCACAAGCTTTATTAGAAGCTTATACAAATAATGCAGAGCTTAATGCAGAGCGAGAAAATATAAATGTATCTAAAAAAAATCTTGATATTTCTAAAAGTGAGTTTTTACCTACTATAACACTTAAAGGATCAAAAAGCAGCGAAAATACATCAAAACTAACAAATCAGGATGGGACAGGTGCTACAGTTACAGATGTCAATCCAGAAACTCGATCAATAAAAATTGAACAGAAAATTTTTCAAGGATTTGGTGGTATAGCAGATTATGAAAAAAATAAAATTGGTTTAGTTTTAGCGGACGCTAAACTTTTACAAATTGAACAAAAAATTCTTTTAAAAGCAGTAGAGGCTTTCTCAGGTTTAATTTTTGCAAAGGAAAAGTTTTCTATAAATAAAAGAAATGTCAATTTATCTGAGAGGCAAGTGGAAACTGATAGAATTAGACTAGATAGAGGCCAAGTAAGTGTTGCTGATTTGGCCCAGTCAGAGTCTTCTTTGGCTGGATCTCAAGCTAAATTCATTCAAGCTAAAAACAATGTAATTACAGCTAAACTAAATTATGAAAATATTATTGGTCCAATACAAGACTCTTCTGATCTAAATAAAAATATTAATTTAAACTTAAAAATTCCATTAACTTTAGAAAATGCAATTCAACTATCAAAGACAAACAATCCCGATTTAATAATTGCAAAACTAGAATATGAGCAATCTGAACGAGATGTTAAAATAGCACAATCAGATCTAGCACCATCTGCTACTCTTTCTTTTGAATCTAAGGAAACAGATGATTTAAGTTCAACTTACGATCAGCAGAATAAAGAGACTGTAGAAGCAACTATTACATGGCCAATATTTTCTGGTGGAAAAAATTATGCTGAACTAAGTAAATCAAAAAATCTTAGAAATAGAAAAAAATTATTACTCGATAATGCATTAAAAGTTAATGATACTAACGTAGCTAGCGCTTGGTCAAACATGAAATCAAATGGAAGTTTGCTAGAGTCAGTAAAGTTGCAGGTTAAAGCGGCAGAGATTGCGAATGAAGGAATTACAGCTGAGTATGAAAGTGGAAAAGGGAGATCGACACTAGATGTTATTCAATCGAATTCAATATTATTAAATTCAAAAATTAGCTTAGCTAATTCAGAAAGAGAATATCTACTATCACAATTTAGATTTTTACAATCAGTTGGAATTTTAAGTGCTAATTATTTAGGGCTTAATAAGTAAAAATCTTTATATTTATTGGTATTTTTGATTAATAAATTAATTTCTTGCCAATGAGAACAAAATGTGTACATTTATTAGCATGATTCGAATGCTAAAAAACATAAAAAAAAGAGGTAAAAATGACGAAAAATAACCTAAAAGTAGTTAAATCTACTAAAGATAAGGAATTAGAGAATAAAGAGAAAAATAAAGCTTTAGAAGCTGCAATTAGCCAAATTACAGATAATTTTGGAAAAGGTTCCGTAATGAAACTTGGACAGCAAACAGCAATGGATATTGAGTCCATTTCTACAGGCTCACTAAGTTTAGATTTAGCACTTGGAATAGGCGGATTACCCAAAGGAAGAGTTATTGAAATTTATGGACCTGAGTCATCAGGAAAAACTACACTTGCATTGCAAGTTGTAGCCGAAGCTCAAAAGGTAGGAGGCATTTGTGGCTTTATAGATGCAGAGCATGCACTAGATCCAGTTTATGCAAAAAAATTAGGAGTAGATACTGAAGAATTATTAATTTCTCAACCAGATACAGGCGAACAAGCTTTAGAAATAGCTGATACATTAATAAAATCAGGCTCAGTTTCAGTGTTGGTAGTAGACTCGGTTGCGGCATTAACGCCAAGAGCTGAAATTGAAGGAGAAATGGGAGATCATCATGTAGGTCTTCAATCAAGATTAATGAGTCAAGCATTAAGAAAGCTAACAAGCTCAATTTCACGAACAAATACAATGGTTATTTTCATAAACCAAATAAGAATGAAAATCGGTGTAATGTTTGGAAGTCCCGAGACAACATCAGGAGGAAATGCATTAAAGTTCTATTCTTCTGTAAGAATGGATATTAGAAGAATTGGAGCAATAAAAGACAAAGAACAGATCATTGGAAATTCTACTAGAGTTAAAGTAGTGAAAAATAAAGTTTCTCCTCCATTCAAAGTTGTTGAATTTGATTTGATGTATGGAAAAGGAATTAGCAAAGTTGGAGAGCTAGTGGACCTAGGTGCTAAGGCTGAGATAGTTGAAAAATCAGGCGCATGGTATGCATATAAAGGTGAAAAAATAGGCCAAGGTAGAGAAAATGCTAAAGATTATTTAGAACAAAATCCAAAAGTTGCTGCAGAAATTGAAATGGCAATTAGAGAGAAAGCTGGAGTTATTTCTAAAAAAATAGAAGGTAATCCCTTAGACCAGGAAAAAGAAAAAGTTGATTCAAAAGAGGAAATTCCAACAAAAAAGAATTAGTTAAAAGTCATTTTTAGTTAATAAAAGGCGCTTAAAATAAGCGCCTTTTTTCCCTTATAGTTATCTAGACATCAAATAAAAAAGCTGTATTTTGAAAGTATGTCTGGCAAATCACTAAATCAAATAAGAAGCACTTTTCTTAAATATTTTCAGAAAAACAATCATAAGATAGTTGAGTCTAGCAACCTAGTTCCAAATAACGACCCTACATTAATGTTTGCCAATTCTGGAATGGTACAATTCAAAAATGTATTTACAGGTTTAGAAAAAAGAGATTATAAAAGAGCAACAACTTCCCAAAAATGTGTAAGAGCGGGAGGAAAACATAATGATTTAGAAAATGTTGGTTACACTCCAAGGCATCATACATTTTTTGAAATGCTTGGTAATTTTTCTTTTGGAGATTACTTCAAAGAAAGAGCAATCGAGCTAGCTTGGAATTTAATAACAAAAGAATTTGGTTTAGATAAAAATAGGCTTTATTTTACTGTTTTTAATGAGGATGATGAAGCTTTTAATTTATGGAAAAAAATTACCGGATTTGGCGAAGATAAAATAATTAAAATTCCTACTTCAGATAATTTTTGGTCTATGGGTGAAACTGGACCCTGCGGACCTTGTTCAGAAATATTTTATGACCATGGAGATCATTTAAAAGGAGGATTACCTGGCACCAAAGATCAAGATGGAGATAGATATATAGAAATTTGGAACTTAGTATTTATGCAGTTTGAGCAAACTTCCAAAGGCAAAAGAATAAATCTTCCAAAACCATCTGTTGATACTGGAATGGGCTTAGAACGCATAACTGCATTATTACAAGGAACTCATGATAATTACAAAACAGATCATTTTATTAAATTAATAAATTCTATTTCTGAAGCAGTTAAAACAAAATCTAATGAAAAAAACTTATCGAGCTTTAGAGTAATAGCTGACCATTTAAGAGCAAGCTCCTTCTTAATTGCTGAAGGAGTTTTACCATCTAATGAAGGTCGTGGATATGTATTAAGAAGAATTATGAGGAGAGGCATGAGACATTCTCATCTTTTAGGATCAAAGGAACCAATATTCTTTAATATTTTTAAAACACTAATGAATGAAATGTCAGAAAATTATCCTGAACTTAAAAGAGCAGAGTCTTTAATAAAAGAAACATTAAGAATGGAAGAAGAAAAATTTTTAGTTCTTCTTGAAAGAGGCATGAAAATTCTAAATGAAGAAATTACTAAAGTAGATAAAGTTTTACCTGGCGAGGTTGCTTTTAAACTTTATGATACTTATGGCTTTCCTCTAGATCTAACAGAAGATATTTTAAAAAATAAATCACTTACTATCGATCATAAAAAAGTTAAATTATTAATGAAAGAAAGTAGAGAGCTTGCTAAGAAAAATTGGAAAGGCTCAGGTGATAGCTCATTAGAAGAAATCTGGTTTGCTATTAAAGACAAGCTAGGACCAAGTGAATTTTTAGGATATGAAACTAATCAAGCTGAGGGAATGGTGCTTTCATTAATTAAAGATAGCAAAGAAGTAGAAAGTTTGAACAAGGGCGATGAAGCAATCATAATTGTAAATCAAACTCCTTTTTATGGCGAGTCAGGAGGACAGATTGGTGATACTGGTCTTATTATTTCTGGAGATTTTAAATTTAGAGTAAATGATGTTCAAAAAAAACTAGGCGACTTATTTGTACATTATGGAAAAGTTGAAAACGGATCTATTAAGTTAAATGAAAATGTGGAAATGAAAATAGATGTTGAGAGAAGAAAAAATATAAGAGCTTATCATTCAGCAACACACCTTCTTCATGAATCTTTAAGAAGAGTTTTGGGGAAACATGTTACTCAAAAAGGATCTTTGGTTGCCCCAGATAGACTAAGATTTGACTTTAGCCATATGAAGCCAATTTCGAATGCCGAAATAAATAAAATTGAAAATTTTGTAAATAAAATGGTCGAAACGAAATCAGATGTAAAAACTAGATTAATGACTCCAAAAGAAGCAGTTGATAATGGAGCTTTAGCCTTATTTGGTGAAAAGTATGGCGAAGAAGTAAGAGTTCTTTCTATGGGAAATGAAAAAGATAGATATTTTTCAACAGAACTTTGTGGCGGAACTCATGTTAGAAATATAGGAGATATAGGCAAATTTAAAATTGTAAGCCAGTCTTCTATTGCTGCTGGCATTAGAAGGATTGAAGCCCTTAGAGAAAAACAATTAGAAGAATTTTTAACTAAAAAAGAAAAATTATCTGATTTGTCAATTCAAAAAAATGAAGAAATTATAAAAAATCTTTCAGAAGAAATTATTAAACTCGGAGGAAAACCAAATTTAGATAATGAAAATCAAAAAGATTTAATAAGAGACTTAAATAAACAATTTGATCAACTTTCTATAAAAAGTATTTTAAGCGATAAATCAAAAAATATTATTAAAGATGAAACAATAAAAAATATTAAAGTAAGATTTCAAAAAATAACCGATCTTCCCCCAAAAGATTTGAGAAAACTAGTAGATAACGGAAAAAAAGAAATAGGCGAAGGTATAGTAATTATCTTTGCTAGCAAAGATGGGAAGATTGGATTAGCAGCAGGAATTACAAGTAAACTTACAAGCAAATATGATGCTGTAAAATTTGCAAAAACTGGATCAGAAATAATAGGTGGAAAAGGTGGTGGAGGTAGACCTGATTTTGCTCAAGCTGGTGGCACAGAATTAAACAAAATTGAAGAGGCAATTAAGAAATTAAAATCGTTAATTTAATTTTTTTTTCAAATTACCATCAATAGTATCCAGGAATTGATTAGTATTTAAATATTTTGTAGACGGCCCTATAAGAACCGCTAAATCTTTAGTCATTGAACCATTTTCGACTGTCTCTATACAAACTTTTTCTAGAGTTTTTATGAATTTTTTTAAATCTTCATTACCGTCTATTTTTCCTCTATGGTATAGACCTCTCGCCCACGCAAAAATAGATGCTATGGGATTAGTTGAAGTTTCTTTACCTTGTTGGTGTAGTCTATAGTGTCTCGTTACAGTGCCATGAGCAGCTTCTGCTTCAATAGTTTTACCATCAGGTGTCATCAAAACACTAGACATCAAACCTAGAGAGCCAAATCCTTGTGCAACTGTATCGGATTGAACATCTCCATCGTAATTTTTACATGCCCAAATATAATTTCCATTCCATTTTAGCGCACAAGCCACCATATCATCTATAAGTCTATGTTCGTAAGTTATTTTTCTTTCTTTAAA
The DNA here is from genome assembly GCA_902607215.1 of uncultured Pelagibacteraceae bacterium. Classification (GTDB taxonomy): domain Bacteria; phylum Pseudomonadota; class Alphaproteobacteria; order Pelagibacterales; family Pelagibacteraceae; genus Pelagibacter. The sequence continues at coordinate 14,391 of CACLJJ010000001.1, read as the reverse complement.
TTTTTCTTTAAATTCTTTTTCATAAACTTCTTGAAACAAATCTTTGAATCTACCATCATATTTTTTTAAAATTGTATTTTTAGTAGAAAGATAAACTGGCCATCTTCTACTAAGCCCATAGTTCATACAGGATCTTGCAAAATCTTTTATAGACTGATCTAGATTATACATTGATAGGGCAACACCTGGACCTGGAAAGTTAAAAACTTCATATTCTTTTTTTTCTTTCCCATCTTCAGACGTCCATTTAATCACTAGTTTACCTTTCCCAGGAACTTGAAAGTCAGTTGCTCTATATTGATCTCCAAATGCATGTCTACCTATGCAAATTGGATTTTTCCAACTTGGAATTAATTTTGGAATATTTTTGCAAAGTATTGGTTCTCGAAAAACCGTTCCTCCTAAAATATTTCTTATTGTACCATTAGGAGATCTCCACATTTTTTTTAGATTAAACTCTTTAACTCTTAGTTCATCCGGAGTAATTGTTGCACACTTAATTCCAACACCATATTTTTTTATTGCATTTGCACAATCAATAGTTATTTGGTCAGAAGTTTTATCTCTATTTTTTATACCAAGATCATAATATTTGATATCTAGATCTAAATAAGGGAGTATGAGTTTATTTTTTATAAAACTCCAAATTACCCTTGTCATTTCATCACCATCTAGCTCAACAATTGGGTTTTTAACCTTAATTTTGCTCATATTTAATTATATATCTTATTAATTGAATTTTGGAGTTTTATATACATATTAAGGACAAATTATCAAATGAAGGATTATTATGGACAAAGTTTTTCCAAAGATCCACAATGAGGGATACAAGTTTTTAGTAATATTTGGTTTAGTTACTATAATTTTATACTTTATTAGTAGTTTTTTGGGACTAATAGGTTTGGTTTTAACAGTATGGTGCTACTATTTTTTTAGAGACCCAGAAAGAGTTTCTATTAATGATGAAAATTATCTAGTTAGTCCAGCAGATGGGTTAGTTTTACAAGTGCAAGAGTCAGATGGTCCAAAAGAATTAAATATGGAAGATAAAAAATTTACCAAAGTTAGTATTTTTATGAATGTATTTGATTGTCATGTTAACAGAAGTCCTTGTTCAGGAAAGCTTGCTGAAATAGTTTATAAGCCAGGTAAATTTTTAAATGCTTCACTTGATAAGGCCAGCGAAGACAATGAAAGAAAATATTACAAGATTACAAATTTAAACGGAGAAAATGTTATTGTTGTTCAAATAGCAGGACTTATAGCGAGAAGAATTGTTAGCGAAGTATCTGAAAACACAGAATTAAAACAAGGAGATAGAATTGGTATGATTAGATTTGGAAGTAGAGCGGATATATATTTTAATAACTATACTCCATTAGTTAAAGTTAATCAAAAAACTATAGCAGGAGAAACACTTGTAGCAAAAAGATAAAATAATGAATGAACCAAAAAAGAAATTTAAATTAGTAACAGATACAAGAGCAAGAGTTATATTGCCTAATACTTTAACTCTTATAGGAGTATGTATTGGCTTAAGCTCAATAAACCTCGCTTTAAATCAAAATTATAAGTTAGCAATAGTAGCAATTTTGTTTGCAGCAATTATTGATGGTTTGGATGGTAGAATTGCAAGACTTATCAAGGGAACCTCGAAAGTTGGAAAGGAATTGGACTCTTTAACTGATATAATTAGTTTTGGTGTAGCGCCAGCTTTTATAATGTATTTTTGGATACTAAATTCACTGGGTAAAGTAGGTTGGTTAATATGTTTAATCTATGTTGTTTGTGTAGCTCTTAGATTAGCTAGATTTAATATAAATACAGACGTTGACCCATCTTGGAAAGATAATTTTTTTGAAGGCATACCATCACCAGCAGGTGGTATTTTGGTTTTAAGTCCATTAATTTATGATGTTAGCGAATTAGATATTTTAACTTTAAACTATCAATTTGTAACCCCAATTATATTTGTAGTTATCTCAATATTATTGATTAGTAAAATCCCAACATACTCTTTAAAAAAAATTGTAGTACCTAGAAGCACAACAATTTTTTTACTTTTTGGAATCGTTCTTTCATTTGGGCTGTTATTAATTTTTACATTCAAAGCACTTATTATGTGTTGTTTAATTTATCTACTATCAATACCCGCAAGCATTATTCATTATAAAAAACTTAAAAAAAGTTTTGTAAATGATAATAAATTTATTGAAGAAGAACCTGAAGACGTTTTATAATTGAAAAAAAATAAAATATCTAAAGATTGGATAAACAGACAGCGAAGAGATATTTATGTTCGTCAATCAAAAATTGAAGGCTATAGATCAAGAGCGGTTTATAAACTTAAAGAGATCGATGAAAAATTTAAAATTTTAAATCAAACAAGATCAGTGGTAGATCTTGGTGCTGCCCCGGGAAGTTGGTCTCAATATCTATCAAAAAAAATAAAAAATGGTAAAATTTTATCTATAGATTTACTAAAATTTGAGCCAATTAAAAATATTCATCAAATTGTTGGAGATTTTAATGATGAAAGATACAAAACTAAGATAAAAAATTATTTTGATGATAAAATTGATGTTGTGGTCTCCGACATGGCCGTTAACACAACTGGAAATAAAAATTTAGATGCAATTGTCACGGGAGAGCTTTGTTTAGAAGCAATGAAATTTGCATTAGATACAGTTAATCAAAAAGGAAGATTTGTATCTAAAATATTTATGGGATCTAGTTTTAATGAAATTGTTGCAAATGCAAAAAAATCATTTAAAGAAGTTAGAGTATTTAAACCTTTGTCTAGCAGAAAAGTTTCAAAGGAAAGTTTTATAATCTGTAAATTTTTACGTTAGACACTCTTTTAATTTTAAAAGAATCGTATATACATGATTATGGATCCTATAAAAGAAGCACTCACATTTGATGATGTTACGCTGGCACCTAGGTATTCCGAGATACTGCCCTCAGAAGTTGACACCTCTATTTCATTATCAAATAATTTTAAGCTAAAAATTCCCCTTCTATCCTCTGCTATGGATACGGTTACAGAGTCAAAAATGGCAATTACAATTGCAAAAGCAGGAGGAATTGGAGTTATACATAGAAATTTAGATATAAAAAAGCAAATATCAGAAATAAGAAAAGTAAAGTCAAAAAACTTGTTAGTAGGAGCAGCTGTAGGAGCAGGTCCATTAGAAACCAAAAGAGCTATCGCAATTCTTAAAGAAAAGATAGATTTAATTGTAGTTGATACAGCTCATGGTCATACAAAAAAAGTAGCAGATGTTATAAAAAAAATTAAAAAATTTAAAAAAAAAAATACTCTGATTTGTGCTGGGAATATAGCAACCGCTGAAGCTGGAAATTTTTTAGCAAAACTTGGAGCAGATATAATAAAAGTTGGTATTGGACCGGGGTCAATTTGTACAACAAGACTCGTTGCAGGTATTGGTGTACCTCAATTAAGTGCAATATTAGATGTTAAAAAAGGATTAAAAAAAAATAAAGTTAAAATCATAGCCGATGGGGGGATTAAATTTTCAGGAGATATTGCAAAAGCTCTAGCTGCGGGCGCTGACGCAGTAATGATCGGCTCATTGTTTGCTGGTACAGACGAGTCACCAGGAAAGATTGTAAAGAAAAATGGAAAATTATTTAAAAATTTTAGAGGAATGGGTTCTATTGGAGCAATGAACAAAGGATCTGCCGACAGATATTTTCAAAAAAAACAAAAAGATAAATCTAAATATGTATCGGAAGGCGTAGAAGGATATATAAAATACAAAGGACCAGTTAATAAGATTATTTTTAAATTAATTGGAGGATTAAAATCTTCAATGGGTTATTTAGGATCAAAAAAAATAGTAAATTTAAGAAATAAACCTCGTTTTGTAAAAATTACTAAAGCTGGTTTTTATGAAAGTATGGTGCACAATATAGATGAAGTTAAAAAAGATGAAAAATATTAAAAAAGTATTATTTTCTACAATCATAATATTATTTTCTACACTCTCGTTTGCTGGAGAAAATTTTTTTAATGAAGCTAAAGAAAAATTTAATCAAGAAAATTTTGAAGATTCTAAATTTTTATTTCAAAGAAATATCGTTTATAATCCAAAACATGCTAAATCATATTTGTATTTAGCAAAAATATTTAAATCTGAAGAGAATGAAAAAGAGCATATAAAAAACATAAATACAACTTTGTTGTTAGAGCCCAGCAATGAAGAAGCAATGTACATGTTAATTAGTTATGAGATAGACAAATCCAATTACGCAAAAGTTAAAGACTTAAAAGAAGACTTTTTAATAATTTGTAAAAAACTATGTGATAAGACAAAAAAAATTGATAAGTCTCTTGAAGATATAGAACCAAAAAATGAATCTTAGCAATAATTTGAAAAAAATTTTAATTATTGATTTTGGTTCTCAGTTCACACAATTGATTGCAAGACGAGTAAGAGAACTAGGGGTTTTTTCCGAGATAATAAATCATAAGATTGCTTTAAAATTTAAATTTGATAAAGCAGATTGTATTGGAATCATTTTATCAGGTGGACCTTTAAATGTTTATCAAAGCAACAAGGTAAAAATAAATAAAAAAATCTTCAAGTTAGACATACCAATCCTTGGTATTTGCTTTGGTCATCAAATTATTGCTAAGGAAATGGGCGGTAAAATTAAAAATTCTAAATACAGAGAATTTGGTTTAACAGCGGTTAAAAGAAAGAAAAAAAGTTTATTAGTTAAAAATTTTTTCAACAGAAGTAACTCTAGCAATGTATGGATGAGTCATGCTGATCATGTATCAAGGTTACCAAAAAATTTCAAACTTATTGGTTCAAGCAAGAATTCAAAATTTACAATTATTGAGAATATAAATAAAAAATTTTATGGTGTACAATTTCACCCTGAAGTTACACATACTGATAAGGGGAAAGTTTTATTAAAAAACTTTTTATTTTCAATTTGCAAAACTAAAAAAAATTGGTCATCAAAAAAACAAAGAGTTAAAATAACTCAAGACCTTAAAAATCAAGTTGGAAATAATAAAGTAATTTGTGCACTATCTGGAGGTGTAGACAGTAGTGTAGTTGCACAATTATTAAATAAATCTATTGGAAAAAATTTAACTTGTATTTTTGTTAATACAGGACTTTTAAGAAAAAACGAAGAAAAGCAAGTTATCAATACCTTTAAAAAGAAACTAAAAATTAATTTAATTTATGTTAATGCTGCTAATCAGTTTATTAGAAAATTAAAAAATGTAGATAATCCAGAAGAAAAAAGAAAAATTATTGGCAACTTGTTTATTAAAATTTTTGAAAAATACGCAAAAAAAATTAAAAATGTTAAATATCTAGCTCAGGGAACACTATATCCTGATTTAATAGAAAGTAAGTCAGCTACAGGTAGCCAGACATCAAAAATTAAATCACATCATAATGTAGGTGGCTTACCAAAAAAAATGAATTTAAAATTAATTGAACCACTCAAGTTTTTATTTAAAGATGAAGTTAGAAAACTCGGTTTAGAATTAAAGTTATCAAAAGAAATAATTTTACGCCATCCTTTTCCAGGTCCAGGATTAGCTATAAGAATTCCAGGAATTATAAACCAAGAAAAAATAAATATACTGAAAGAAGCTGATAATTATTTTATTGAAGAGTTAAAAAAAAATGGCTTGTATGATAAAATTTGGCAAGCTTATGCAGCATTGTTGCCCATCAAAACTGTTGGTGTTATGGGTGATAACAGAACATATGAATACATTTGTTTATTAAGAGCCATAACATCTGAGGATGGAATGACAGCAGATTTTTTTAATTTTGATAAAAAAATTTTACAAAACATATCTAATAAAATAATTAATAATGTTAGTGGCATAAATAGAGTTGTTTATGATATTACTTCTAAACCACCAAGCACTATAGAATTAGAATAAAAATAAAATGTTAAATAAAATAAAAAAAATTATATCAAAAAAAAATAAATCAAAAATTATTTGTTTAACAGCTTATTCTAAAAATTTTGCTGAAGAAATTGATAAGTACGTAGATATTATTTTGGTTGGAGACTCACTCGGATCAGTTTTATATAACTATGATACTACAAGAAAAGTATCCTTAAAAAATATGATAGAACATTCGCGAAGTGTAAGAATGGGAATAAAAAAAAGTTTAATGGTAGTAGACATGCCATATCAAACATATAGAAATAGAAAAGAAGCTTTAAGTAATGCAAAAAAGATAATCAAAGAGACCAAGTGTGAAGCAGTAAAACTTGAAGGTGGAATAAAAATCGCAAAAATAATTCAACACTTAATAAATAACAGAATACCCGTAATGGGTCATTTAGGTGTACTGCCGCAAAGTGTAAAAGGAAAATTTAAATCTAAAGGAAAAACAGAAAAAGAAAAAATAAAACTTTTAAAAGATTCAAAACTTTTAGAGAACATTGGAGCTTTCGCAATTGTTTTGGAGTGTGTACAAACATCTACTTCAAAACTTATAACTAGATCTATAAAAATACCTACTATTGGAATAGGATCTTCAGTTTATTGCGACGGACAAGTATTAGTTACTGATGATTTGCTAGGGTTAAACAAGACCAACATTAGATTTGTTAAAAAATTTATAGATTTAAAAAAAGTAGTAAATCAGGGAGTTAAAAAATTTAAAAAAGAAGTTTTATCAAAAAAATTTCCTACAAAAAAATATTCATATTAGAGAAATTTTTTAAATTTTACATTTACTTCGACAATGTCTAAATCTGCCATTCCTCCAATTATTAACTGTAGAGCAACAATAAATATCACAATTAAACCAACATATCCAATCCACTTATGATTTTGAATAGTTTTTGCAAAATAACTTGCTAAAGTTCCAACTAAAATTACCGAAAGCAGTAGACCAAATATCATTATATAAAAATGATCTCTGGCAGCACCCACGACACCTATTACATTATCAAAACTTAATGTTAGATCAGCAAATAATACTTTGTAGACACTTTGAATATATGATGGTTCTTTGGAAACTTTAGTAGGAGATTTTATTTTTTTTATTTCAAATAGATCTCTTCTTAGATCATTAACTATCCAAACTAACAGCAATCCACCAATAATTTTAATAAAAGGAAATTCAAATATATAAGTAGCTGAAAGAGCAAAAATAAATCTAAAAATAAACGCAGCCAAAACACCATACATGATTATTTGCTTTCTGTGTTTTGGGGCAAAATTTGCCGCTATAAGACCAATGATTATTGCATTGTCAGCAGCCATGATTATATCAATGAAGATAACTTGCGTGAATATAATGTACTGTTCTATCAATTTAATATTATTCTATTAAATTATTACAATAATTCAATTGAAAGTAGTGAAATAAAATTTTTTCTATTGCAATTAACTAATCTTCATAATGAAATAGGGCAATTATAAATGGAGGAATAATGAAATTAATAAATAAAATTTTAGTAATATTCTTTGCTTTGCTACTAAATACAAATTTAGCATCATCAGTAGAAAAATGGGATATGGCACTTGCATATGGTGCTGGAAATTTTCATTCAGCAAATGCTACTGAATTTGCAAAAAATGTTACACTTAAAAGTAATGGTAAATTAACAATTTTTACTCACCCGGGTGGTTCACTTTATAAAGGTGGAGAAATCTTTAGAGCAGTAAGAACTGGTCAAGCTCAAATTGGAGAAAGATTTATGTCGGCTCTAGGAAAAGAAGATCCATTATTAGAAGTTGACTCTCAACCTTTTTTGGCAACAAACTATGGAGCAGCTATGAGACTTTATAAAGCCTCAAAAGCTGAAATAGTAAAAGGTCTTGATGCCAAAGGACTTGTATTTTTATATGCAGTACCATGGCCTGCTCAAGGTTTATATAGTAAAAAAGAAATTAACAGTGTTGAAGATCTTAAAGGTTTAAAATTTAGAGCATACAACTCTGCAACTATAAGAATAGCAGAGCTTACTGGAATGGCACCAACAAAAATAGAAGCAGCTGAAATTAGCCAAGCTTTTTCTACAGGTGCTGTTGAAAGTATGATTACGTCACCAACAACAGGAAAAAACAAAAAAATTTGGGAAAACGGTGTGGGATATTTTTATGATATTGCTGCTTGGTTTCCTAAAAATATGGTGATTGTAAATAAAGATGCTTGGAATAAATTAGATGCTGATACACAAAAACTTGTAATGTCTGAAGCTGCTAAAGCAGAAAAAAAAGGTTGGGATTTATCAAAAAGAGGAAATAAAGAAGATAAAAAAGCTCTTGCTGATGCAGGTATGAAAGTTGGAAAAGTTAATTCTGCTTTAAAAAAACATTTCGAAGAAGTAGGAGCTACTATGGCCAAAGAATGGGCTGATAGAGCTGGATCTCGTGGAGATGATGTTTTGAAAGCTTTTCAGGGTAGTAGCAACTACTAAACTTATTTAAATTAAAAAAAAAGGCCGTATAATTAAGCGGCCTTTTTTTATGCTTTGTAAAATAGATAATTATTTAAAAACTGTTTACAGGTTTTCAGGGTACATTGCTGCCTTTTTTTTAATTTTAGTTGCAACTTTTATTTTGACAGGAATAGCTTCGAGAATATTTGGTTTTTATATTAGAGGACTAGCAGAATATTCAGGTTATAGTATGGCAGCTTCTTCATTTTTAGCACTTGCATATACTTTTGGAGAAAAGGGTCATATTAGAATTACTTTGTTTTTAGAAAGATCGAAAAAAAATATTAGAAGAATATTAGAGCTTTGGTGTCTGTTTGTAGCAACATTTTTTTCTGGTTATTTATCTTATTACTTTATCAAAATGTTAATTATTTCGATTAAATTTGGAGAAAGAAGCGAAGGAGCAGACGAAATATTAATATGGATTCCCCAACTTTCTGTGGCAATTGGTTCAACAATATTTTTTATCTGTGTATTCCACAATTTTATTTTATCTATATTAAAAAAAAATGAAACTTAAAACATGCCAGAATTATTTTTAACAATTTTTTTTATATCAATTTTATTATTTTTTCTTGGATCGGGAGTTTGGGTTGCAATTAGCATGATTGGAGTTTCTTCAATTGGAATGTTAATATTTACATCAAGACCTGTTGGTGATGCAATGGCAACTACAATATGGGGAACGAGCTCCTCATGGACACTAACAGCCTTACCATTATTTGTATGGATGGGTGAAATACTGTTTAGGACAAAATTATCAAAAAATTTATTTGAAGGCCTATCACCATGGATGCAAAAACTACCTGGAGGTTTAATTCATGTTAATATTGTTGGGTGTGCATTATTTGCTGCAATATCAGGTTCATCAGCAGCAACAGTTGCAACAGTTGGAAAAATGTCAATTCCCGAACTAAGAAAAAGAAAATATCCTGAAAAAATATTACTTGGAAGTTTAGCTGGATCCGGAACTTTAGGATTATTAATTCCCCCATCTATAATTTTGATTATCTATGGTGTGACTGTTCAAGAGTCCATAGCAAAACTATTTATTGCTGGAATTATACCTGGCATAATGATTGCTATAATATTTATGTTTTATGTGATCGTTTGGTCGTTAATTAATAAAAAAATAATGCCAAAATCTTTTGAAAATCTTTCCTTTTTTGAAAAAATTAAAAGATCTAAAAAACTTCTTCCTGTAATATTACTAATATTAGCTGTAATTGGATCAATATATGCTGGTATTGCTACAGCAACAGAGGCGGCATCACTAGGGGTAGTAGGCGCTTTAATACTATCTTATTTACAAAAAAGTTTAAATTTAGAAACTTTTAAAAGATCATTATTGGGTGCCACAAAAACATCCTGCATGATTGCGTTTATTTTAGCTGGATCAAGTTTTTTATCTCTTGCAATGGGTTTCACAGGGCTTCCTAGAAATTTAGCAATATGGATACAAAGTATGGATCTTTCACCCTATCTTCTAATTATAGTATTAATGATTTTTTATATCATTCTAGGAATGTTTTTAGATGGAATTTCAGCCGTGGTTTTAACAATGGCAATAATAGAACCAATGATAAGACAAGCTGGCTTTGATATGATTTGGTTTGGTATTTTTTTGGTTGTAGTTGTTGAGATGGCTCAAATTACACCTCCCGTTGGATTTAATCTATTTGTCCTACAAGGAATGGCCAATAAAGATATGGGCTATATTGCAAGAAGTGCTTTTCCTCTTTTTTTATTAATGGTACTCGCTACATTTATAATAATTATTTTTCCAGAAATAGCTTTGTGGCTGCCTAATCAGATGGTTCAGAATTTAAAATAATATTTAGATTATCCTTTTTTTTCAATTAATTCTTTTAGCTCATCATACTCTTCGCAATTGCAACTTTTAAAAATTTTTAGTTTTTCTATAGCTTTAGCTTTTCTATCGGTAGCTAGATAAAGCTGCACCAAATATTTATAAACATCAATATGATTGGGTTCCATTTCTAAAGCTAAAAGATAATATATTTCTGCATTATCATACTTTTCAAGTTTCGCAGATGTAAAACCAAGATAATATAAAGTATCAGGATTTCCTGGATTTTCAGCATTAGCCTCTAAAAGAAATTTTAAAGCTTTTTTATACTTAAGTTTTGCTTTTTCAATTTTTCCTTTTTTATCTAATTTTTCTGCTCTTTTTAATTCTTTATAGCCTAATGTATAATTTTTAGCAGGAGGAGGACCATCATTTCCTTCAGCCTCACCAGAACCTGACGATGTAGAGGCAGAGTAAGCGGCAGTTATAAAAAAAGCAAAAAATATAATTATTAAATTTTTTTTTATCATTAATTAAATTTTTTAAGTTTATTTAAAGATTTTAGCTGTAAATTATTTTCAATTAAATTATCTCTAATTGATTTTGCTGTTGAAAGAGAACTTTGATTATCTCCATGTATGCAAACAGAGTCTATTTTGCAGGGAATTTTTTTTCCAGAAAAACAATTTAAAGCTTGGTTTTTGACCATGCTTAATACGTGTTTTTTTGCCTCCTCAGGATCTGTTATCAAAGCATTTGGTTTTGATCTTGATACTAAATTTCCATCATCCTCATAATTTCTATCAGCAAATATTTCGCATGCTATTTTCATATTTAATTTTTTTGCGGCTACTTCCATTTTTGAACCTGTTGGAACTAAATAAATTAAATCTCTATTTATCTCATTTATTGCTTTAGCGAGTGTAATTGCTAAATTAATATCTTCACATGCCATATTGTTTAGAGCTCCATGAGGTTTAATATGAGTAACTTTTTCATTATGTTTTTCAGCTATTTTTTGAAGAATTTCATATTGATCTATTATTAATTTTATTATTTCTTTTTCGTTAAGGTTTATACGTTTTCTACCAAAATTTTCTGGATCATTAAACGATGGATGCGCTCCTATGCTTACACTATTTTTTTTTGAGATTAAAATTGTATTGTTCATAGTTTCTTCATCACCAGCATGATAGCCGCATGCAATGTTGGCAGAATTTACTATACCAAGTAAATCTGGGTCATGCTTAGTAGAGTGATGTTTGGATTTTTCTCCTAAATCACAATTAATATTAATTTCCATACTGCTCATACTTAAAGTATAACATGGCATGATTAAAAATATATCTAATCTTGGTGACGCGGCAATATATTGTGATTTTGGTAACGAAGTAAACCAAGAAATTAATGCTAATGTAATTAAATATTTTAAAAGTATACAAAAAAAAAATATTAAAGGAATTACAAATGTAACTCCTTCATATAACAAACTTATTGTTTCCTTTGATTTAGATTTAACCGATTATACTAATTTAAAAAATGAAATTCAAAATATAAAAATTTTGAGCTCATTTGATGATGATCAAAAATTGATAAAGATTCCAGTTTGTTGTGATGAAGAATTTGCTTTGGACATGGAAAGACTTAATAAAAAGTTGAAACTTTCGAAAGATGAAGTTCTTAATAATTATTTAAATAAAGAGTATTTTTGTTATATGACAGGCTTTATTGCCGGAATGCCGTTTTTAGGAGATATAGACAAAAAGTTGAGATTAAACAGACTCGAAACTCCTAGAGTAAAAGTTCCAATGGGATCAGTCGGTATAACTGAACAATTTTGTAATATATATACATTTGAGAGTCCAGGTGGATGGAATATCATTGGAAATACTCCAATTAAAGTTTTCGATAAGTTTAAAAAAAAAGAACCAACTTTAATAAATCCTGGAGACAAAGTTTTATTTTATCAAATTTCAAAAAAAGAATATTTAAATTGGAATGACAAGTAGTTTTTTTAAGACCTTAAGAGCTGGAATAAATTCCACATTTCAAGATTTAGGTAGAAAATATCTTTACCATATAGGCTTACCGTTTAGTGGAGCCATGGACAAAAGAAATTATTTAATTTCAAATAATTTAGTAGGAAATCAAAATAACACTGCAGTTTTAGAATTTGCATTTCAAGGGCCATTATTAAAAGTTGAAAATGGTAAAATAAATTTTGCTATAACTGGTGATGTCAATTTTAGAATTAAAAAAGCGTCTTCAAACATTGTTGATGGAGAATGTTATAAGACTTATACATTAGAAAAAAATGATGAGCTTGATATAATTTCAACTAATAAGTCTGTTTATGGATATTTGTCGGTAAGCGGTGGTTTTAAACTTGAAAAGTATTGGAATAGTTGTTCGACAACAGTAAGAGCAGGAGTAGGTGCAAATAATGGAAATAAAATTTCCAAAGGAGATAAAATAAATATTAACAATATTGAAAAAAAATATGTTAGTAAAAAATTAAATTTTATCAATTCCAAAATAGAGTTTATAAGAATTTTAAAAGGCACAAATTTTGATTACTTTTCAAAAAATTCTATTGTAAAATTTTTAAACGAAGAGTTCGAAATTAGTAAGTTAACCGATAGAATGGGTATGAGACTTAAAGGTCCGAAACTTGAAAACAATAAAGAAACCAACATAAGATCAGAAGGATTAATAAAAGGAGTTATTCAAGTACCAGCAGACGGTGATCCGATCATCATGTTATCAGATCATGGAACAATAGGAGGATATCCGAAGATTGGAGTAGTTATAAGTGCTGATTATGATAAACTTGTTCAATCAGCACCAAATACAAAAATTAAATTTAAATTAATAGAACTTAAAGAAGCAGAAAAACTTTATAAATTTTATAAAATGGAAACAGATAAATTATTAAATCAAGTTCAATGAATATAATTTTAAAATTACCCGGTCCACTACTAGTTTTTTTTGGTGCATTTAGCCTAAGTTTTGGAGGATTAATAGTTAAGTCATTTGAAGGAGCAACTCTCTGGCAAATACTTTTTTGGAGATCTTTATTTTTTATAATTATTGTTTTTATTTTTCTTCTAGTTACTTATAAAAAAAATATTTTTACAGCTTTCAAAAAATCAGGTTTTCCAGGTCTTTTTGGTGGAATTATTTTATCTTCGGGTTTTTGTGGATATGTATTTGCAATGTATAACACGACTGTCGCAAATACTAATTTTATAATTCAGACTCAAACAATATTTTTAGCAATATTTGGTTATTTTTTTTTAAAAGAAAAAATATCTAAGATAACTTTAACATCAATAATTTTGGCAATATCAGGAATTATTTTGATGGTTGGCTCATCTTTAACTTCTGGTCAAATGTCTGGAAACATAGCAGCTTTTATAATGCCAGTTTCATTCGCAATTTTAATATTGATAATTAGAAAATATCCAAACGTTGATATGGTACCACTTCAACTAATAGCTGGAATTATTGCAATGATTATAGGTTATTTTGTTGCTGGTAAAATAAGTATTTCAACTCACGATATTTTTTTAGGTTTTCTTGCTGGTTTTTTTCAGCTCGGTTTTGGTTTTATTTTAATAACTGTTGGCGCAAGAACCACGCCTTCAGCAATGGTAGGAATTATTATGTTAACAGAGGCAGTTCTTGGACCTTTATGGGCTTGGTTGTTTGCAAATGAAAATCCACCATTTGTTGTTCTAGCAGGTGGTTCCATTGTAATTTTTGCGGTGCTCTTACAATTTTATACATTGCTGAAAAAAGAAGATGCAGCATAAATATTAATGAAAATTGCTGTAATCGGATCAGGAATTTCAGGATTAAGTGCAGCTTATTTTTTATCCAAAAAACATAAAGTAGATTTGTTTGAAAAAGATGATCATTTTGGAGGACATTCATACACCATTGATGTTGAATATGAAAAAGGTAAAAGTATATCTGTAGACATCGGCTTTATTGTTTTTAATCATCAAACTTATCCATATTTAATTAATTTTTTTAAAGAAAACAAAATTGATATAGAAAAAAGCAATATGAGTTTTTCAGTTTCAGTAAGTGGCACAGATATTGAATATTGT